>JAKQBV010000399.1 GCA_029573925.1 bacterium | reverse complement strand
CGCCGCCATGTACAATTTGAATATGGCTGAAAGGCAGACGGAACTGGAGAGCCTAGCGGCCGTAATCGAGCACACTACCAATCTTGATTTATGGACTAGGACTTCCCAACGCATGGAAGCCCTGAAAGACGAAATCCGGTTTTACAAAGCAAAAAGCATTGAGTTGGAAAATGAAATGAGAGCGGTTCCTCAAATGAAGCTCGAATACATGGAGTTGCTTCGAGAACAGAAAATGATCTCGCTTAAGCTGGCCACAATCGATTCGCAAAGAGATATGAGTTTGTTCGAAAGCGAAAGAATGAGCGGCAAGATGCGCGTTTTAGACCCGGCAACTCCTTCTAAAACGCCGTCGCGACCGAAGAAGAAGCTTATTGTCGCGTTCGGAATGGCCTTCGGAATTTTCGCGTCCACATCTTTCGCGTTCGCGCGGCAAATTCTCAGATCAATAGCCGCCATGGACAAATCGAATTGCACGGCTTAACGAGCCTCGCATAGCGCGCATCGCGCTTAAACTTACTTAAGAAAGCGGGCGTAATATTAATGAGGATTTTTAAAAATGTCAGAAACAGTTTTAATGTTTTATCTTGCGTCGTTTGCTTATGCGTCATCGGAGCGCGGGCGGAAGCTCTTTCAATAAAAGCTGATTCGTACGATGATCTTATATCTCAGCAGGCGACCACGATTAACCGCGCGAAACAGGTCTCTGCTTCAAGCAAAACATCATATTCAGAAAAGAATACCGATGAGCGAAGAGACGCCATGCATTACGCATTGGATATCGACCAAGATATCTACGTAGTCAATTCAGGCGATGTTTTCAGTGTCCGCATCTGGAAGCAGGGACTTGAAAGCAGCGAGTATCAGGCGGCTGTGATCAATGGCAAAATATTCCTTGAAATGATAGGCGAAATCGACGTTGCCGGATTATCTCTTAGACAAGCCGTAGAAAAAATATCGAAAAATTATGCCCAGCGATTCAAGCAGTTTAATGTTTATGTCACTCTTTCATACATGCGAACATATAACGTGCTTGTCTCCGGACAAGTTCAAAACCCCGGCTTTTACGCGGCAACTCCGATGACTCGCCTGATGGACATCATAAATATGTCGGGAGGGATTTTACCTACGGGATCCAAGCGTTCCGCTAGAATCGCCGACAAAGACGGCAAATCAACGGTTTTCGACATCTTAAAATTTGGCGATTCAGGAGACACTTCTCAGAACCCGTTGATTCGAGAACACAACTCCGTTTTTATTCCGGTCCGATTCGGCGTCGCTACTGTCAAGGGAGACGCCATTAAGCCCGGCGAATGTGAAATCGTCGAGGGAGACGCTCTGTATTCCCTTAAGGACTGTTTCATAGACATCGCTCCGCAGGGCCACAGGGGCAGGATCCTACTTAAACGCCCATCCGCTTCGGCTATTTCCGGCGAAGGCAGATACACCATTGTTCCGCTCACTTGGGACGGCTTCAACGGCGAGACTGGAAGAAATACTTTATTGACTGACGGCGATATTCTGGAAATCGGCGGCCCTGCTGAAAGCGAGTTCGTCATTATCAACGGCCATGTCAACTCGCCCGGTCAATACTATTTTATGAAGGGGATGAGAGTTAGCGATTTGCTGAACTCGGCGGGCGGAATGAAGATCGTCAATACGGAACAAGATATGATTGCGGACACGCGACTGTCCGCAAGGCAGGCTTCAGCCGCAAGCATATCGGGCGTTTATAAGCTTTTGATTAATCGAGTGGATAGGCAATCCGGAGAGATAAACACCATACTAATAGACCTTACGTCTTTGTTGGTGCTCGGCGACAACGAAAAAGACATCGAACTTATGCCCGGAGACGTCTTGTCCGTTTCCGCCAATCTAGATGTGGTATATGTTCATGGGTTCGTCGCTCGGCCCGGCTTCTTTCCTTATGATCCCAGTTATACTGTCCGCGATTTCATTTTCTCAGCTGGCGGACCAGCCAGAGACGGCGACATTGGGCGCACAAAACTCACCAGAGACGGCTCAACTCGTATTGTCGATTTGAATAAAAAACTTAAACCCGGCGATTCTATTTATGTGGCTGCTGATGTCAAATCCTCTACGAAAAATAACTTAAGCTTCATCTCAAACCTCATCACATTCTATCTGATGATCGACAGGATTTGGGATTAACTGTTTTTGCAAAGGAAAATCCCAGTTGAATCGGGAAAAAATAAAAATTCTCAGAGTCATTGCCAGACTAAACGTCGGCGGGCCCGCCATACAAGCGATTAGCCTGAACAGAGAACTTAACAACAATGAATTTGAGTCTACTCTTGTTTACGGCGTGGTTTCGGATGGCGAGGCGGATATTACGACATTCCCCGGCATGGAAGTTGAGCGCGGAATCCTTCTGCCCGGCCTCGGCCGCGAACTTCACCCGCTAAAAGACATCTCCACTCTGATTGCTCTCATTAAAATAATCAGGCGCGAACGGCCGGACATCATTCACACTCACACGGCAAAAGCGGGCGCGGTCGGACGTCTGGCCGCCGTTCTATGCGGCGTTCCTATATTAATTCACACTTTTCACGGCCATGTCTTCCACGGCTATTTCTCCCCTATTAAAACATCCTTCTTCAAACTAATTGAAAAAATTCTAGCGGCATTTACGACTCGGATAATAGCCATAAGCCCGACACAGAAGAAAGAAATTCAATCTATATTAAGAATACCTGACGAAAAGTTCGAGGTTATTCCCCTCGGATTCAATCTGGATAAGTTTGAAAAATGCAGGGAAAGCTCCACAGGCGAATTCAGAAGGGCAATAGGCGCCGCTCCTGATGACATTATAATAACCATCGTCGGAAGAATAGTCCCGATAAAAAATCACGCGCTTTTTATCAGAGCCGCCCAACTCCTGCTTGAAAAGCACAAAAATCTCAGATTCGCAATCGTCGGCGGCGGCGAATTGCAAGAGCAATCCGAAGCGTTAGCGAGACAGTTAGGTATATCGGAACGAGTTGTTTTTGCCGGTTGGCGTAGCGACATTGAAAATGTTTATGCTGATACCGACATCACAGTTCTGACGTCTGACAATGAAGGAACCCCGGTGTGCCTCATAGAATCCTTAAGCGCCGGAGTCCCTGTGGTTTCCACAGACGTCGGCGGAGTCAGAGATGTTGTTTTCGATGGGAGAAACGGGTGTCTCGCTCCGAAAGGAGATGCCGAAGCGCTTGCCGCCGCCGTAGAAAAACTTATTCAATCTCCCGATGAAAGAGCGCGCATGGGAATCAATGGAAAAGTTGACGCCGCGGAACGACATTCATTCAGTCGGCTTTCTAACGATATCGTTTCCATTTACCGTCAATTGTTCCGCGCAGGCTCCAATGCCGGCTTGTAAACAGGGCTAGAGGACGCCCCGACTATGCATACTTCATCTAATAGCAAAAGAGCCATTGTCGTAACTTACTGGCATAGGCCGGAGACGAACTCTCCACGGGCGCACCACACAGAAGGCATCGTTCGCGGATTAAGAGACTGCGGCGTCGATGTGGATGTCGTCTTCCCCGCGCTTCCCGGCGTTCAATACAACTCGCATGACGACAAAGGATTGCGCGAACATCCTGTCAAACCCGGTTTTTTATTGCATAAGTCGAAATACACGAAGAGCGGCGCGGAAAAATCCGGCAAATCGGGCATAAAAGCAAAAATTCTAAGGTGGGCAAACAAGCATCTGCTTTGGCCCGACAGGACAATTGAGTTCAGCATTATGGCTTTGCGCTACATAGAGAATAATCTTGCGCCCGGTTCGGCTGACTGCATCGTCACTGTGGGGCTGCCTCTTTCATGCCATATTGTCGGCTCCCGTATGAAACGTAAATATCCCGGAATCAGATGGACCGCCGATTACGGAGACCCTTACACATTTGCGTCGGGGGAAAAAGCGTTCAGGCGCAAGGATAAAGTCCTCGAATCAAGAATGCTCAAGAATGTGGACGCTGTCACAATCCCCGTCGAAGATGTGAAATGGTGCTATGAGAGACTAGGAGTCGCCACTAAATTATTGCATGTCATCCCGCAACTCTATACGACGGATATAGCAGCAACGACAGAATACGAAGTTGATACAGGCGCATTCAACGTGGCTTGCATCGGCACTCTGTATTGCGAGAACAGCGAACTTCAAGAGTTTGTGTCAGCTCTCGCTATTCTACGCGAATCGGGAATCCCTGTCGTGTTTCACATGTTCGGGTTGATAGGGCCTTTTCGAGAGGCAATGAGGGAACTGGGCGAAGAAATGAATCCTTGCGAATGGCGACTGAAAGACTATCTGCCTAGAAAAGAGTTAGGAGCGATCTTGAAATTAATGGACGCTTTGATTTGTTTTACGACGAAAAAGGCGCATGGCGCCGGACAACGACCGAGCAGATATATCGAGTATGTTTATTCAGGAAGGCCTTTTTTCAATATCGGTCCCGGCATAAAAGGATTCCCTAATGCCGCTTGCGACAGAAATGAAATCGCTTCCGCTCTCGCCTCGATTCATAACGGAGAATTCCATTTCGACTATTCACGTTTGCTAAAGGAATTTGATTTCAAAACCAACAGCGGCAGGATGGCGAATATCATAATAGGAAACGAACGGAATTAAATGAGCGGCGATTCGACAACAATTAGAAAGGAACGAGGAAACAAATTTGCGATATCCGCGCTTTTATGCGCGCTTGTCGCTCTAGCTGGAGCGTACAAACCTGCTGTTTCGCTAGGGAGCATAGAAATTAGAGCTTTCGAGATCGTTGTTGTTTTCAGCCTAGCGTTTCTCTGGCCGTTATTGTTGAAAAAAATAAATTGGAACCGGCATTATTCCGTAATAACTCTTTTTTTAATTTCCCTTCTTGTTTCAGCGTCGATTAACTCATCTTCTGACGCGGTTGTCTTATGTGTCAAAGTATTTGTAGCTATCATCGTTTTTTTCGTTGTGGTCCAATCTATATCTTTATTTCCTGACATTTGCCCCAAAGCCCATGCTTGGTGGATATTCGGAGCCGCCGTTATCGCGGCTCTCGGCATTGCCGCTTATTTTCTTGCCATGACAGGATTGGTCGAAAGAACTTTGATATACGCGACTGCTTTCGGCTATAGAATTGTATCGCTGTTGCCCGATCCGAATCGTTTTGCGGATTATACCGGAATTATCGCGTCTTTTGTCGCGGGAGGCATTTTTGTAGAAAGAAAAATACGGTTAAAAAGCATTGTCATTCTTATGTATTTTCTTCTGGCCCTTATCCTCAGCGGCTCTAGGGGCGCTATGTTGTCATTTGTCGCAGCATGTCTGATCGGGTTTGTTGTCGTTGTATTTATAACTTTTACGCCATTCAATAAAGGCTCAGTTAATTTCAGCATTTCTAAGCGCTTTTTCGCTGTGTTTATTGCTTTGGCAATTTTAATCGCCGCTATCATTTCAACTCCGGGAGGAAAAAAAGTTTTCGGCAGATTCACTGGAGCCTCTGTAAAACAGGAGGATCGTCTGGAGTCGAATATGAGAGTTGCGGCGGCAATTGTGACTATTAACAACATGTCTCAGGCGGATTTGACGCGCTTGATATTCGGAGTGGCTCAATACGAACGAGTTAATTTAGGCTCAAGAGAAGTCAACCATCACAACACATATTTTTCAATACTTGGCGCGATGGGGTTTTCGGGTTTGCTCATATTTATCTCGCTTATGCTCATGTTCTTGGCGGGCAACATCAGAGTGTTAATGAAGACAATCTCTCAAAGCGGCAATAAACTGAGAAGTTTAGCCGCAGGCCACGTTTTTGCTTTAATATTCATCGTGTTGCATCTCATGTTCATCGACCTGTTGCACACAGGCTATGTCTGGATATTCTACGGGCTTGCAGCCTCGACTATCTCGGCAGGAAAATACCAACAGGCAGAGGAACTAAGATGAGCATTAATCCGGAGCCAACTCTCCGCGACACCTCCCTGAATTGGCTGAAGTCATGCTACCGAGGCGACGGCGATTTTGTTTTTTGTCCTGATATGCCGGCAGCCCCGGTTTTGTACAACACATGTTATGCTGTTCTCTCATTAGGACTTCTCGGCGCGGTTGATATTCTAGGCAGTTCCGAGAAAAAGGCATTATCCCGGCGAATTCTTTCCTGTCAAAACGAGCATGGTTTTTTCCACGACGCATCCATCGAGTTCGCAAATTCGAATCACGATAGGGATTACATATTGTTTCATCTCACATGTTGCGCGCTGCAAGCGCTGGATTATCTAGGCGAAAAGCCTCGACCTCTAGTTTTTCTAAATAACTACCAGCGGCCCGTCCAGATTGAATCATGGCTCGGATCTATGAATATGAAGAACGCATGGCGAGAAAGCAATAGAGTTATGTCTCTGCTTACAGCGATGAGCCACGCTGGCGCGCTAGAAACCGAGAACTCATATAATGAGTCGTATCGCTTCATACTCGACTGGCTTGAGAAGACGCAGGACCCCATAACCGGCTTCTGGGGGCCTGATCGCGGATCCGGCATAATGAACGGTATGGCCGCGACATATCATTATTTGATGTTCTTTCACGCAGCGGGTCGCAATGTTCCCCGCGCTGGTAGCATAATCGACTCCACACTATCGCTATGGTTGCCCGAAGGCCACTTTTCTCCTCTAGGAGGCCACTCCTGCGTTGATATGGACGCAATCGACATTCTTGTCAATCTAAGCCGATTCACAGACCACAGACTTAGCGATATTAAAAACGTTTCAAGC
Organism: bacterium; assembly: GCA_029573925.1. Taxonomy (GTDB): domain Bacteria; phylum UBP15; class UBA6099; order UBA6099; family UBA6099; genus UBA6099. The sequence continues at coordinate 1,456 of JAKQBV010000399.1, read as the reverse complement.
AAATTGCATGCCGCCGTAGTCGCGCTTAGCAACCCTGAAGGAGGTTTCCCTGAACATTCAAAAAAACGACATCTTGCGTCGGCTCTAGCAGGCGCGGCTTACTCGTTTCTAAAACACAGGTGTTTGAGGACTTCAATGTTTCATGCTAAGAAAATCGCTAAGATATCGCTTTTTTCAGAACGCGCGGTATATTGCGGTTCCGTCCGTCAATGTCCCTCAACGGCTTTCGCATCCGATCTTTGGGCGACATTCGCTAGGCTTATGACTCTTGCCATCATAGATAGCCGTTTTCCCGATGTCGTTTCTCCAAAGAACGCAATTCGGCCCGAATTTGCTAAAATTCCCGGGCTCGCCTATGGCGTTTCAGAAACGCGAGGAGAGATATTATAATGAAGCCTCGTGTCAGCGTGGCAATAGGCGTATACAATCCTTCAGAATCAGCGTTGAAAGCGACATTGGACAGCATCATTGCTCAGAATTTTCAAGACTGGGAAATGGTGATAGTCAATGACGGCTCAAATGAACGAATAAAAAACATTTTGCATGACTATGCCAGCATAGACAAAAGAATCAGCGTTTTCGATAATGAAAAGAATATCGGACTGACAAAATCTTTAATAAGATGCATGGGTGAATGCAAAGGGGATTACATTTTTCGAATTGACGCTGGAGATATCTGCCGTCCTGACAGAATGCGCGCGCAACTGGATATTATGGAGTCAAACCCCGATATCGGGATTGTAGGGTCTAACGCGTTCATGAATTTTACATGCGATGGAGAATTGTTAAGCTCCTATAAATCAGCATATCCTGAATCTGACTCAATGATACGGAAAGCGTTGAAAAAGAAGAATCCATTCTGCCATGTGTCGGTGACTTTTCGTAGAAGTTCCTATGATGATGTCGGCGGCTATGCGCAAAGATGGACTACATCGCAGGATTTCGACCTTTGGATCAGAATGTTGTCAGTTTCTAAAGGACGCAACATACAAGAAGCGTTGGTTACAGTTAATACCGACTACAATAATTCGATATCCATACAGAGAAATAAAACTCAATGCAGAAACAACATCGGGATTAGATGGAACAATTGGAGGAAAGGCTTTATTCCGGCTTCAGTCGCTTTCCCCGGGATTATTAAATATTCCATACTATTAATACTGCCGACGAAAATTATTTGGGCGATTAGAAACAAACTCAAAGAATACCTCGCTAACGGCAATAATTAATGAAGAGATTCCGACTTGTCTGTTTTTATCTTGGATTCTGATGTCGTATTCATTTTGAATGCGAGTAGAATAAAAAAGCCTCTTTCCGACGCTGTTGAAAAGGTGCTCGAAAACAAGAGACTCTGAGCGATTGTGATTTTTGATTTCGTGATTTGGGCGTCGGGTTTGAATGCCGGTAAACATTTTCCGGTTTTTCCGGTTTTGTTTTGTGTTTTCGGGCGATTTTT
>JAKQBV010000356.1 GCA_029573925.1 bacterium | reverse complement strand
TTGACAGTCGGAGTCGTTCAGCATTCGCTTGACCCGCCTCAGAGGCGCGTCGCTTACGGCTGCGACATCACATACGGAACCAACAACGAGTTCGGATTTGACTATCTTAGAGACAACATGGCGATGCGGCGCGAGTATATGGTGCAGCGCGGACACAATTTTGCCATCGTTGACGAAGTGGACAACATTCTGATAGACGAAGCCAGAACGCCGCTTATCATCTCCGGGCCGGTGGATCAGGACATCAGCATCTACTACAAAGTGAACAGCGTGATGCGCCGCGCCGTTCAGAAGCAGGAATACTTCGAGTTTGACGAAAAGGAACACACATCCAACCTCACCGAAGCAGGGCAGGATTTCGTAGCGCGCGCAATGGGCATACCGGACCTCTTCCAGCTTGAGGACACCTTCGATTTCGAGACCGGCAAGCAGAAGAATGTCGATAAAAAAGAGAAGAATCAGGAAATAGTAGGCATCGTCCAAAGCTCGCTCAAAGCTTACACCTTATTCAAGAAAGACAAAGATTACATCGTAAAAGACGGCCAAGTGATAATTGTGGACGAGTTCACAGGCCGTCTGATGCACGGACGCCGTTACAGCGAAGGCCTGCATCAGGCGATTGAAGCCAAGGAGTCCACCGAAGGCGCGCGGATACAATCCGAAAGCCAGACCATAGCGTCCATCACGTTCCAGAACTACTTCCGGCTTTATAAAAAACTCGCCGGGATGACGGGCACGGCCAAGACTGAAGAGTCCGAGTTTTCAAAAATATACGGACTTGACGTTATCATAGTGCCAACCAATATGCCGATGGTGCGGGTGGATAACGCCGATGTGGTGTACCGCAATGAAGAGGCGAAGTTCAAAGCCATAGTGGAAGATGTCGCCGAATGTCACAAACGCGGCCAGCCTGTGCTGGTCGGCACTGTTTCCGTGGAAAAATCCGAGCGGCTGAGCCGGCAGTTCCTCAAGCGTGGAATCCCCCACAGCGTGCTTAACGCCAAGCATCACGAGAGGGAGGCGGAAATCGTCGCCAACGCCGGACGGCGCGCGCAGGTGACTATCGCCACCAACATGGCCGGGCGCGGCACGGACATCAAACTGGGCGACGAGGTTCCGGCCCTTGGCGGGCTGTACATAATTGGCAGCGAGCGACACGAGGCCCGCAGAATCGACAATCAGTTGAGAGGCCGCTCAGGCCGCCAAGGAGACCCCGGCGCGTCCAGATTCTACCTCTCTCTGGAAGACGACCTTATGCGGCTCTTCGGCTCCGACAGAGTTAAAGGCCTTATCGACAGGGTAGGGTTCGACGACTCCGAGCCTCTCGAACATCCTTGGCTATCCAGAGCCATCGAGGGCGCGCAAAAGAAAATCGAGTCCATGCACTTCGAAACCAGAAAGCAAGTGCTCGAATACGACGATGTCATGAATAAACAGCGCGAGACCGTCTACGAGATGCGGCGCGCCGTGCTTTTCGGAAACGACGATGAAATCAGGGAGAAGTCCTCGATGTTCCTCGAAGGACATGTGGAATCTCTCATCAAAAAACACTGCAACCCGGATGTGGAAAGCAAAGACTGGGACATCAAGGCTCTGTTGTACGAGCTTGCCGTGACCTGTTATCCGTATTACGAAATCAGGGTGAGGCCATCCGATCTGGCGGGAAAGAATTCGGAACAAATCCGCGACATCGCCGTCGATCTGTTCAACGGATTCTATTCCGACAAGGAAAAAAACATGGGCGCGGCCGCGATGCGCGAATTGGAGCGCATCGTAATACTGGTGACGATTGACAACAGATGGAAAGACCACCTCTATCAGATGGACAGGCTGAAAGAAGGCATCGGGCTTAGAGCGTATGGACAAGTCAACCCGATTGTCGCCTACCAAAAAGAAGCTTTCGAACTGTTCGACGAGTTCAAGGATGACATAAGGAGAACGGTCGCGAGAGGCGTTCTGACCGGGATGCTGAAGTCTCAAAGGCGGCGTCCGGTGAATCTTGCGGCGGTCAAACAGGAAGCCGCGCGGATGGAACAAGTGGCGTCTACCGCTTCCGGCGGCGACGCTTCCGAACAAAATTCAACCGCGACTTCCGCCGCCAGCAAACCTCGCGCCGCCGCGCAACAGCCTTTGAGCAAAAAGAAAAAGAGCAAAAACAAGCTCGGCGTCAACGATCCTTGCCCCTGCGGCAGCGGCAAAAAATACAAACATTGTTGCATGAACAACTAATGGAGAATATCAATGGCTGATCCCCAGATAAAAGAAAGCCTCAATCAACTCCGCTTCAAAGTGGAGTCGATGAGGAGGTATCTTTGACGTCGATAACCTAGTCAAAGACATCGAAAAACTCGAAAATGAAATGTCGGCGGATGGTTTCTGGTCCGACCCGGAAAAAGCTCAAACGGTAAACGAAGAGCGCGCCCGCAAAAAAGAAAAAATCGAC
>JAKQBV010000355.1 GCA_029573925.1 bacterium | reverse complement strand
GTTTCTCGATAGCCGCGTCGTCGCCGATTTTGCCGAAGATTTTGCAGACGGCGATTTTTGCTTCCCATTCGTGCGGTTGCAGGGTTCGCATAAAACGCGCGGTCTCGCCGGAGGTGATGTTCTTGGCGAGCGCGCGCGCCGCATACTGCCGCCGCTTGTCGTCCGAGCTGCGCAGGTCGTGCAGCAGGTCTTCCTTTTCGTCAACCGTAAGTCCGACGCTCATACGTCACACCCCGTTCAGTTAAACGATACCCGGTTCTTATCCGGTTCAAACCAAAACAGCGGGATGCCTCATTCCGATTTCATTATAACAGCAAAAAAAATCAATACAACGGCGGGTTCGTTTATTTTTAGACACGGGACAGGCTATAATGCGCGCGAGTAGCGCGGTTTTCGCGGCCCTGAGTTTCAACCCGGATTCGACAGCGCCGTCGCAGTCGGATCCGGAAACAATCGCAAGGAGAATGCTATGGACTGGCATGAGGAGTTGAGACGCAAGCTGGACCTCTTCCCTATCGGGTTGCCAAGGATGGAAGAAACGATGAAGATATTGCGGCTGCTGTTCAGCGAGGAGGACGCGCGGATAGCGACGCACGTGCCGAACCCGCCGCTGCTGTTCACGGCGAAGGCGATAGCAGGCAAGGCGGGCGTGTCTGCTGATGACGCGGCGAGAGCGCTGCGCGGCATGGCCGAGCGCGGGCTTATCGTCGAGCAGAAATTCCTCGTGGAGTTCAGGTACACGCTGATGCCCGCCGTGCCGGGGTTTCTGGAAATGCAGTTCATGAAGGGACAGGTTATCGACGAAAAAAGGCGAGAAGCGGGCGAGTTGTGGCACAAGGCGCTCGCGGGCGAGTTTGGCGAGGAGAACTACGGGTACCCGACAAGCGGGGTGCGGACGCTGCCTGTGAGAAAAACCATCGGAGCCGGGCAGCGGGTGTTCAGTTTCGAGGAGGCGGACATAGTGGCGCGGGCGTCCGGGAGCATAGCGGTGGCCGAGTGCGCTTGCAGGAAATCCGCGCGCAAGTGCGATGCCCCGCTGGAAGTCTGCATGTTCTTCGGGATGACGGCGGACTATCTGGTGGGGCGGAACCTCGCCCGCAAGCTAACTCTGCGGCAGGCTGCCAAAAACCTTGAAATGACATCAGACGCGGGGCTGGTCCACGTGGCGACGAACACGAAGCCGCCCGTGTCGATTATATGCAGTTGTTGCTCGTGCTGTTGCGCGTCGTTGCGCGGGGTGGTATCTCTGAACAAACCGGCGTCATCCGTGGCGTCGAATTTTAGGGCGGAGAGCGCGCCCGGCTCGAAATGCGTCCTGTGCGGAGTCTGCGCGAAGGTTTGTCCGGCGGATGCGATAACTCTGGGAGAGGAACGGGCCGAGGTGTCTCAGGACAGATGCATCGGGTGCGGGGTGTGCGCGCATAAATGTCCCGCCGGAGCGCTTGCCCTTGTCCGAAAAACCAACGAGACCCCCTTCCCCACCTCCCTTCATCTGACCGCAAAGATGATGACCGAAAGGAATAAGCTCGGCGGGCTTCTGGAGTCTATCGCCAAAGACCTTCTTTGACGGGCGCGGAACAACGTTGGCGCGGCGCTTGTTTTAGATTATTAGTTTTCACTATCGACGCCGCGCCTGCGGCGAGCGCTGGGAGATGATAGATGAGCGGATTTAAGATACTCGGAGTGTCGGGAAGCCCCCGAAAAGGAGGCAACTCCGAAACTCTGCTCGACTGGACGCTGGAAGCGGCGGAAGCGGCGGGCGGCGATGTTGAAAAAGTCCGCGTCTGCTCATTAGACATAAACCCCTGCCGCCACTGCGGCTGGTGCGACACGCGAGGCGAGTGCGTTCAGAAAGACGGAATGGGCGATATCTATGAGAAATATCTCGCCGCCGACAGAATAGTCATCGCTACGCCTCTGTTTTTCATGAACGCGCCCGCGCAACTCAAGGCGTTCATCGACAGGTTTCAGTGTATGTGGGCGAAGAGATATCTGCTTAACAAGGAATTGCGGGAGCCGGGAGCGGAGGCGCGCGGGTGGCTGCTGGCTGTCGGCGGAACAAAAGGCCCTTCCCTTTTCGACGGCATAGACCAGTTGATGAAATGTTTCTACTCCATTACGGATGTCAGGTTTGATTCCGGGCGGAGCCTGCGCTACCGCAGCGTGGACCACGCCGGGGATATACTCGAACACGCCACAGCTCGCGCGGACGCCGAAGCTCTCGGACGCCTCATCGCCTCCGAAAATTAATTTCCCTTGCCGCGATTTTGTTTTGCTTCTCTGGTTGAAAATGCGCGAAATCATCTGATTCATGTTTATTCTGATAAAACGGCATAGCGTATTTGCCGGCAGAAAATTGTGTTGATGTTGTCATCGTTTTCCTGTAAACTCGGAATACGGTTCCGGAATGGCGTTTGACCGTTTGACGCTGCGCCGGTAGCTCCGAAAATCCTTGAAAGGGCGTATATCTGAATGATTCTGCTTAATCCGAAAAAATATGATCCGAAAAGGCTCGACCCGGCATCCGCCGAACTGATGAAGAAAACCATCGCGTTCTTCGAGGCAAAGGGCAAAAGAAAACTGAAACAGGACGATCACGAGAGGGTGTGGTACGCGGACTTTCTAGATTTCGTGAAGCAGGAAAAAGTGTTTTCGAAACTGCTTACGCCGTCCGGTTATTCCGACGGCGACCCTGACACCCGGTGGGACAACAACCGGAACTGCGATTTCAACGAGATAACCGCGTTCTACGCTCTGCACTACTGGTACACGTGGCAGGTGAGCATACTAGGCCTCGGCCCGATATGGATGGGGAAGAATGAAGAGGTGAAAAAGAAGACGGCGGAACTGCTGCGCGAAGGCGGAATCTTCGCGTTCGGGCTGTCGGAAAAAGAACACGGGGCTGACATCTATTCCACAGAGATGTCGCTGGCCCCGCAGGCTGACGGCACATATATTGCCAATGGTAGAAAGTATTACATCGGCAACGGAAACAAGGCGGCGCTGGTGTCCACGCTCGGCAAGATGAAGGACAGCGGGGATTTCGTGTTCTTCGTGGTCGGCTCGACGCACGGCAAATACGAATGCGTGCGCAACCTTGTGAATGTGCAATCGTACGTGGCAGAGTACGCTCTGAACGACTATCCGATATACGAATACGACATCCTGACAAAGGGACAGGAGGCGTGGGACTCCGCGCTGAACACCATAAACGTTGGGAAATACAATCTCGGATGGGCGTCGATCGGCATTTGCACGCACTCGATTTACGAGGCGATAGACCACGCGTCCAACCGTGTGCTGTACGGCAAACACGTGACTGACTTTCCGCACATCAGACAGCTAATGACTGACGCGTACTGCAGGTTGGTCGCAATGAAGCTGTTCGCGCTGCGCGCGTCTGACTACATGCGGGCGGCGGGGCCGGACGACAGGCGATACCTGCTGTACAACCCGATGGTGAAGATGAAAGTGACCACGCAGGGCGAGGAAGTCATCAACCTGTTGTGGGACGTCATAGCGGCGCGCGGGTTCGAGAAGGAAACATATTTCGAGATGGCGGCGCGAGACATCCGCGCGCTCCCCAAACTCGAAGGAACTGTTCATGTGAACATGGCCCTCATCATCAAATTCATGCGCAACTATTTCTTCATGCCCGGCAAATTCCCCGAACTGGGCGTGAAAACAGACCCGGCGAACGACGATTTCCTGTTCAATCAGGGACCGACGCGCGGGCTGGGCAAAATACAGTTCCACGACTACAACATCGCGTACAACAGCGTTGACTTGCCGAACGTCAACCTCTTCAAAGAGCAAATAAACGTCCTCAAGGAATTCCTCATGACCGCCACCCCCACCGAGGAGCAGGCCAAGGACATCGATTTCCTGCTCGTGCTCGGCGAACTATTCACGCTTGTGGCATACGGTCAGCTTATCATCGAGAACTCCGCGATAATGAATGTCGAGGACGCGCTGCTCGACCAGATATTCGACTTCTTCGTCCGCGACTTCTCCAAATTCGCTCTGCAACTTTACTCGAAGACCGGCAGCACGGAGAAGCAGATGGCCCTGTGCCTGAAGATGATCCGCAAACCGGTCCCGAACCCGGAAAGATTCAACAAGATATGGAACGAGCACGTGTACGCGCTCAAAGGCGCTTACACCATGAGCGACTGAGTCGCAAACAAAAGGCGCGGGCGGGCGACCGTCCGCGCCTCTCTTCATCCCCATCGATAATTTTTCGCGCTTCCGGGATTTGAGTGGGTAGGTACCACATATAGTGTTCAGGCCGGTAGCGCATGAAGATTCCTTTCACGGATTAATTTTCGGATACAGGTCGAGACCGCCGCAGTGGAAATAGATAGCAGTTTTGTAATG
>JAKQBV010000350.1 GCA_029573925.1 bacterium | reverse complement strand
ATAAGCGCGGCCTATGAAAAGGCAAGAGTTTTGGGCATGGTTTTGCCGCCCTCAAAATGCCCGCTCTGCCATGACACTGGATATATTACCCATGGCTATATCGGAAAGGACGGATATGTTTACAAGGGAATAAGCCGGTGTCATCGCCCTCGACCCGAAAAATGCGGACGCAAATTTGACCGCCCCGCATGGAATTGTGAGACTTGCGGCAGCCCCATTGACATCAACGAGAACAAGTGCTCAACGCCTTACGGCATCAGAGGGTTGGATCAGACCACTTCAATTTCTTCTTGTATTTATACGTTTTTTTGAGGTGGTTTTCAAGCATGTATCAAGATTGAGCGGATATCGAATAAAAGGCGTGTCGAGTTGTGTATTAACTTTTCAAGGTTCAGAAAAAAACTGTTTGTTGCAGTTTTTTTTCTCTTGCTGATTCGTTTCAAGCATCTCTATTGCTGTTGACGCTGTATTGTTCCTCTTGTGAAAGGCTTTTTTGCCTTTGCGCTGCTGCTATCGGATGAAAACTCTCCGATGCTTGATTTTGGTTTGTGTTGTGGCTTGTGTAATGTCTGTTCTTTTTCCTTTTCAAATTTTCCCGTATTGGTGGAATACGCGGGTTAAACAACTTCAAAAGACGCGGGTTCGTCTGGCCATGCGCCTTTGGGGTGAGTTGTTTTGAGTCGTTTGACGCAATTTTCGCATAGTTCTATCATGAGCAAGTCGTCGTCGTCTTTCATGATTTTTTTTATTTCCCAGCGGAGGCGTTCGCGGCCCCTGTCGGTGAGGTAGCAGCAGTAAACGCTGAGTTGTTTTCTTTCGCCGTATCCTTTCATAATTCTGCCGATTTTTCGAAGTCGGGCGGGGTCGCAGATGTCATACGTGACCAGATGCCATGATTTTTCTCTCATGATTATCGAAGTCTCCCTCTTGCGAAAAGTCCGGGTTCTCCCGCCCATTCTTTTTCCAGCAATCTGACTTCGAGGTCGATGGTTCTGTAGTAGGAAAGGGAGTAGTCGAGGATGGGGTGTTTCCATTTTTCTTCGAGTCTGGATTCGTAAAGGGAGATGGCTTTTTTTCTGCCTGAGGCGGAAAGCCATACTTTGGCGTTTGTGACGTTGAAGTCGGCGGCGGTGTCCCATTGGAGGCGGTTTACGGAGCCGATGAGGGGGATATCCCACAGGGCCACTCTGAACAAATCCATGAGGTCCATAACCAGCGGATAGGCCGAGGATCTCGGCGTGTGGTAGTAGCCGACGGCGGGGTCAAGGCCGACGGCGACGATGGCGGTGAGGGTTGACTGGTAGAGCAGAGAATAACCGAAACTGAGCAGGGCGTTGAATCGGTCTTGGGGAGGTCTGCGAGTTCTGCCGTCGGGGAGCATTTCGGCGGGCGCTCTGTTTTTTATGAGTTCGGGAAAAATGTCGAAGTACGCGCGGGCCGCCGCGCCTTCGCAGCCGCGTATTTCGTCTAGTGAGACCGCATTTGACATGTCTTTAACGCAGGCTCTGATGGCGTTTGCGGCGAGGGCGCATGGTTGCGGCCTGTCTTTATGGGGAGCGGTGGCTCTCAGCATATAGCGCAGTTGGCTTTCGGCTTTGGCGTGGGCGGTTCTTCTGGCAAGATCAATGCAAAGTGCGGGAGACGACATGGCTTTGAATTGTCTGAGGCGGCGTTGCACCGAGCCTGCGCCGGCGAGTAGCCCGGCGATATAGCGTCCGCCGGCGGATATCCAATGAACGGGAATTCCGTTGTATGCGCAGTGGTGAAGGGCCTGAGTGGTTATCTGCGGATACCCGTGGAGAATGAGCGAGTCGATTTCGTTCGAAGAGAAATGAAGGTCTTCTGAGTCTTTGACTTGAATTGCGAGTTGGTCATTGGAGCGGCGAATCACGGCGGAGTGGGATGTGACGTGAATGGCGCGACCTTCCCTGTCTGGAGGGAATAGACGGATGGGCGACCAGTTTTTGTTTCGAGCTATTCTATCTTCTTCCGGCAGGCACACTGGAGAGAGAGAGCAATGAAGGCAAAGGCGGTCGTTGTCTGCCACAGGAGGGCGATTCGGAGAAGAGCGAAGGAGGCGCGCGCGGTCAATGGCGGCGAGGAGGCGTTCGCGGGCCTGCAGATTGATGGCGATTTTTACTGTGACGTTGTTTCTGTGATATCTTACCCTTCCTTCGGGCACGGGTAGGCCGAGCTTTTTCTCAAGGAGCATCGCGTAGGCGGCGACTTGAAGAGAGTCGGGAGGCCACGCCTGATGGGTTTTATCGACCACGCGGGAAGAGCCTTTCTTGTGTTCGAAGGGAATCCATTCGCCGTTGGATTTTTTCGCGCATCCGGGTTTTGAGTGGGTAACCGCAACATATTGTGTACAAGGCCGGAGCGCATGTTGATTCCTTTCACGGATTGAATTTCGGATACAGGTCGAGACCGCCGCAGTGGAAATAGATGGCGGTCTTGTAATG
>JAKQBV010000349.1 GCA_029573925.1 bacterium | reverse complement strand
TCCGGCAGGTGATCCCACTTGAAAAACTGTTGCTGTTTGTCTTTGAAAGTTTGCATGATTCATTCTATTTGTTCGTTGTCGTTTTGAAAAGGGGTTCACGCATATCTTTTGTGCGCAAACGACGTGGCTTTTTGCGCCGGAGTCAATTATTCTGAGATGCTCGATTGATCTACGTAAGCATCGTTAATGCAAAACACATATTCGGTTTTACTATCGAGGCCGACGCATGAGCGAAAATTTATGATTCAAATCAATTCTTTGAGTTCTTTTACGCTCAGTCCTGCTTTTTTCGTTATGTTGTTTAATGTGCCCTTTTTGATTTCTTTGTGTAATGGAACGACAACGGAAATGTTTTTCTCCAAATGATGCATAAAAACATGGCTGCCCCTGTGATGGTCGATTATGAAGCCGACACGACGAAGCGCTTTCACGATTTCTTTCCCGGAAAACGTTTTGCTCAGATGGCGACCTCGATTTCCTTAAGAATTGCCTTCGGCGTTGATTTTATCTGATTGAGTTTCTGAAGTCCTTCAAGGTAACAGATAATGGCCTCTTTTGCGTTTTTGATTGCCTCCGACTCTGTGTCTCCTTGAGTAAAACAGCCATCCAAAGCCGGCACGATAACATCATATCCGCCTTCTTCCGACTGCTTCAGTATTACGTTGAATTTCATATTATCGCCTCCGAATCTATTATAGCCCATCGGCGCAAAAAACGTAACAACGCAAAACCAACTGCCGTGATAAAAGAAACTTTTGAGGGATTAACAAAGAAATCTCGGATTGTGTGGCGGTTCGCCTTTAAGCAAACCGCATCATCTTGTCGGCGTTTCGTCTTTAATCGCAAAGGCTGCCTGCGCGCTCAGCTTTGCTTTTTCGGCAGGTTGTAAATTTCTCTGGCTTCGTCAGGGGTCGCTGGCTCCCTATCGAACTCGCGGGCTATACGGGCCATCTTCTCGACCTGATCCCAACTGCCTTGCGATAGTTCTTTGCCGCGGATGTACAGGTTGTCTTCCAACCCGACCCGCAGGTGTCCGCCCATAATCAGCGCGGCAACATTGGCCTGATACGAGTTCGGCCCCACCCCGCACACGCACCACGTGGCGTTCTCAGGTATGGAGTTTCGCATCGCCGTCAGATAGTCCATCTTGAAAGTTATCCCGCCCGCGACTCCAAACACGAAATTGAAATGAAGCGGCTCGTCCAATATGTCTTTTTTCTGCAACAACAGTATGCTGTTTATGTGTCCGACCTCGTAACATTCGAGTTCGGGCTTGCATTTGCTTTCGCGCATTACTTTCGCGAATTTCCTGATGTTCGTGAACGTGTTCTCGAAAACGAAATCGAAAATTATTTCCCCGGATTTGTGATCAATAAGAGAGAAGTTCATCGTGCCGGTGTTCAGGGAAGCCATGTCCGGGTTGGTGGCCGTGACGGTCGCTATCCTCTGCTCCGGAGTGACGCCTATGCCTATCGCTGTGCTGACGTTGATCAGTATCGGGCATCTCTCTCTTATCCCATCTACGATTCCTTTCAGGATATCAAGGTCGGGTGTCGGCATACCGGTTTTAGGGTCCCTAGCATGGATGTGAACTATGGCCGCTCCGGCTTCGTAGCACTTTACCGCTTCTTCTATGAATTCTTCTCTTTGTTGCGGGACGCCGGGATTCTGCGCTTTGCTTGTGGCCGCCCCCGTGAGAGCCGCTGTGATGACAACCTTTTTCGGTAGATCGTACGCCATATAGACATCCTCCGTTTTTTTTTATGCTTTTTCAACAAACATCAGCCTTCTGATATCTCGCTGGATTTTCATTGTATTGGAACGTTGTCGAATGTGTCAAGAACGTTTTGCCATGACAATTCTTCCAATCTTGTTGCTATTTTTTACGAGTTATTTCAGTCCTTCGGATTCTTTAGACAATTGATTCTGCCTTAATTTCAGCCATGATTTTGTCTTCGCCGGTTTTGCGAAGCTTTTGACAGGGAATAATTAATGTGAAGGAGGATTATATGGATGCGAAAGTAATCGAAAAAATCATGAACTGTCTCTTATCGGTTCTGATGGCGGCATTTTTCATTGTTCTGGCTCCTCTATGGACGATTTACTACGGCAGCCTTCTTCTTAAAGACTATATGGCAGCGATTAAGGCATAGGGAGAGCGCCTGATGGCCGATACTAAATCAAAGACGCTGATAATCGCGCTGGATGCGGTTTCGTCAGTGTTTTTCAATCCGATGTACGATGCCGGCGAGCTTCCTAATCTTGCCTCGTTCTTTTCAGACGGATTGAGAGTTCGCTCTTGCATCGGCGTATTTCCTACTGTCAGCCCCTGCAACCACGGACTTGTCACCTACGGCCTCGGCCCCGGTAAGTCCAATCTTGTCGGTCTATCTTGGTATAACAAACGAACGCATAAATACTTCAATGAGCTTTCGCTGGGAGGAATTCTTGCAGACCTGAATAAAGGGATAAAATCGCGCAATATTTTCGAGAGTTCGCGGCATTCGCTTGCGTTCGGCCCTCAGCTATCGCGAGGCAGCAGAACGGTGCTTCCGATTTATGCCACTTTCGCTTTTGGAATGGCCGACTGGGCGACTCGCCTCGAATGCCTATTCATTCGCAACCTGAATGTCCCGCTGAATATTTATGACAATGTGTATTTCGGCTCGCTCAGTTCCGATCATGTCGGGCACGCTCAAGGCATCGATGGCGTTCGCGAAAACCTGAAGTCTCTGGATTCAGCGTTCGGAGAGCTTTTTAAGAAGATGCCCGCCGACGTCAACTTAGTGATTTTTTCGGATCACGGCAATTCGCCTATCGACCCCGACAAAGCGGTAAAGCTTGGAGATATTCTAAAAGACGCTGGATACAGGCCGACGAAACGGCTCCGTGAGCCTGACGACTGCGTTATTTGCTCTACGGTCGTAACATACGCTCACATTTACGCGAACGGCCCGACGAAACGTCTGGCTCAAGCGCTTTGCGGCGCGCCGGGCGTCGGTATTGCCATGTGGAGAGACCGGGAAGACGGCTCGATAGTAGTCGGCAATTCCGACGGCTTCGCCCGCGTGCGAAGAAGCCTCAATAGGTATTCATACACGCCAGAAGACGCCGACCCTTTGGGCTATTCTTCAACTGATGCGAAGCCCGGCGAATGGCTCACTCTTAAAGGATGGGCGTCCGTCACTTATCGGGAAGCTTTCCCTGCCGCTCCCCCGCGGATATTTGATCTTTTCGATTCTTCTAACACTGGAGACGTGGTACTGAGCTTCACGGGAGGACACTATCCGTATTTCGCGGGCATCTCGCAGAAATGCACTCACGGCTCGCTGCACAGAGACAACATAACAGTGCCAGTTCTTGCGCGCGGGCCGCGCGTCAAACCCGGCCTTCTCGACTGGGGCGTTCACGAGCAGCTTCACACCCTGTTGCGCGACTGCGTCGGAGATCATCCCGCGTCCGCCACTCGCTTCTCCATATAAAATTTCAAATCGCCTATGACTCCGAGAAGTGTGACATATCCGATTCGTTGCGCTATATTTTTCGCGCATCCGGGTTTTGAGTGGGTAACCGCAACATATTGTGTACAAGGCCGGAGCGCATGTTGATTCCTTTCACGGATTGAATTTCGGATACAGGTCGAGACCGCCGCAGTGGAAATAGATGGCGGTCTTGTAATG
>JAKQBV010000348.1 GCA_029573925.1 bacterium | reverse complement strand
TTCGCAACCTGACCGTTCTTGCGGACGCCGCGCGCTACGTTGAAAAAAGAACAGGCAAAAAGATTGATTTGGATCATCTGCCGCTCGACGACGACAAGTCGTATGAAGTCTTCCGCAGCGGAGAAACGGACGGCGTGTTCCAGTTCGAGGGAAACACCGTGAAACGGCTGTGCGCGCGGCTTCAGCCAACATGCATCGAAGACCTTATCGCGCTGAACGCGCTGAACAGGCCCGGCCCGCTTCGGGGCGGCGACGTCGATAAATTTTTCGAAAATCGCAAGAAAGACCCAAAAAAGGTCGAATACCCTCACCCGAAGCTCGAAGTGGTTTTAAGAGAAACTTCGGGAGTTCTTCTTTATCAGGAACAGGCGATGCAGATAGCTCACTTTGTTGCCGGCTTCACTCTTGCTCAGGCTGACGAACTGAGAAAAGCGATGGCGAAAAAGAAACAAGAAGACATGGACAGGCTCGGCGTGAAATTCATCGCCGGCGCTGAAGAGACTCTTGGAAGCAGAGCGGCTGCGGAAACTCTTTTCACCCAGATAGACAGTTTTTCCGGATACGGTTTCAACAAAAGCCACAGCGCCGTTTACGCTTATATCGCTTATCAGACCGCTTATCTCAAGGCGAACTATCCGGTGGAATTCATGGCGGCTCTGTTGACAAGCGTCATGGACGACAGCGAAAAGATAGCAAAGTACATAGACGAATGCCGCAGAATGAAAATCGAAGTCACCCCTCCGGACATAAATGTCGGGCAGGCGATTTTCGCTCCGGTGGAGGACAGAATCGTTTTCGGACTAGCCGCCGTGAAAAATGTGGGAGGCGGGGCAATCGAGGCGATTATCCGAGAGAGGGATGAGAACGGGCATTACAAATCCCTTTTCGAGTTTTGCGCGAGAGTTGACCTAAGGGCGGTCAACTCCAAAGCTATCGAATCTCTTATACGCTCCGGAGGAATGGACGGCATAGACGGGAACCGCGCGCAGAAAATGGCAGCGGTAGAAGAAGCGATGGAATACGGCAAGAAAGTGCAGCGAGACAGGGATTCCGGCCAGACATGCCTGTTCGGCGACGAAGAGACCTCCAAATGCTACGAGCCTGAACTGCCTCAAATCGAGGAGTTCGGCATGAGGACTCTGCTTCAGGACGAAAAAGAGCTTATCGGCCTCTATCTATCTCATAATCCGCTTGATCCGTACAGAGCGTGGTTGACTCAGAAGGCAAATATTTCCGCCGTCGAAGTGGTCGAGATAGACCCTTCCGAACGCAGAGAAGTCGTGGTGGCGGGATCAATATCGCGGGTAAAAACTTTCAACCTGAAGTCAGGCGACCAGATGGCGTTTGTCGATCTTGAGGACTACACCGGCAAAATCCTCGTCTCTATCGGCCCGAGGGAATGGGTGAAATATTTAAATCATGTTCGTGAGGACAATGTGGTGGCGGTGAAGGGCCGAGTCTGGGCAAAATCAAGGGACAACGGCGGCGGCGAAGATGACGAGGAAACTCTTGAATACAGAGTCATGTGCAATGAAATAGAGCCTTATCTGGAAACCCCCGAAGCAGGCGAAAAGTCCGAGCCAGTGAAACGAAGAGTCCATTTTAGAATCGCAGGTTCGACAGGCGACGAGAAGTCGGCGGAGTTGGTGCGCGAACTCAAACGCCTCCTTAGCGCGAACAGCGGCGACAACGATGTCGTGATTCATATCGACGAAGGAAAAAAAGCCCGCAAGTTCCTTCTCTCCGGCAATAGCGGCGCGCGTTACAGCCCTGAGCTTCTGCGTATCGCCAGAAGAATTTTCGGCGAGAGCAACGTCTGGGTCGAAACCGACAGACAGTAGCTGCGCCTTAGCGTTAGAGCGGATGAAACGCGGAATGCAAGACGCATTTTTGAAGTAGGGGCGGTGTTGCCCCGCCCCGAATAGTCGCAGAAATTGGGCGCGGAAACCGCGCCCCTACTGAATAAAAAAGGTGACGCTTCAAACTCGGTTAAAGCGAGAAGAATTTCTCCGCTATGAAAACCGCCCCGGTTCGTCGGCTCAATCGACGAATCCGGGATACAATATAGATGCCATCTGATAGCTAGCGCAATTCGCTTGCCGGAGGCAGGTTGTACACGGATTTAAGCCATTCTTTGAGATCAGATTCAAGTTGAGGATTTAGAAGAATGATGCTGAGGTGTCCGTGAGGGTATCTCTTCAGAACAGGTTTGTCCCATGAATGCCAGAGATTTTCCGTCACTTCCTCCGGAACCATAGCGTCGTAGATTCCGTGAGCGATAAAAATTCTTTCGGGCGGAAGCAAAGGTTTCAGATTCGGCAAAGACATGCCCGCCAAAGTGTCCTTATATTTAGTGATTAGGCGGGCGGCCCTCGGATTCTCTTTTTCGAACAGTCTTCCGAGTCTGCTTGTTTTAAATATTTCGCCGAGGTCGGAAGCGGGGCATACCAGCACCGCGAAGTCCACCAGCGGCTCGACGCACGCCATCAGACCGCTTAGCAGGCCTCCGAAAGACACGCCCATCACGCCGACCAGCCGCGCGCCTTTTTTCTTTTTCGCCCAGTTCGCCACCGACATCACGTCGAACAGCGACTGCCGCATCGTCTCCATCGTGTGAATGGCGTCTTCTTTGAACGTGTGTTCGCCCGCGAAAGAGTCTCTCGGCGTCCGGTTCATGTGATAGGGCAGGTCGGGCATCGCGCAGTTGATCCCGTCGCGCACCAGCAATCTGCAATACCTGTCGAACAACAGGTAAGACTCCATCCGCCAACCGTGAAGGAGTATCACCATCGGCAGGTCTGGCCGGCCATGACGTTCGTAATAACGCCCGTGAACGATATTGTTCGCTCTATGCATCGTGTACACCGGGCTGTCGAACTGAAATCGCATAATGTTATAGTTGCGACGCGCCGAAGGCGAGGATATCTTCATATCCGGCACATAACCGGGATTCTTAAAGTATTCGAGAGGTTCTCGCGCGTTTTCGTTCTCGACGTATTCTTCAAGGCTGCCGATCGCAGCCGCCACCTCGGCGGCGTTCTTCTGCTTGCCCATATACATATAGGACATTTCGTCGATCGATCTGACCAGATATTCCCATAACATGCGAAAATTATGGCCGGAGCCAATCTTTTTGTCAAAGAGACCCGCATTAATGTATAATGACGCTGACGACCGAGCGCGCGGCGAGCATCGCGCGTCTCTTTCGCGGGAGCGACTCTCTCTATTCTTGGAGGTGGCGGCTGATGCCCGAAAGTGTCAAATGCCCGTTCTGCAATTATGAAACGCCTTACCCCACCCGCGACAAAGTGTTCGAATGCATGGGCGAATGTTATTCCACCTACACTCTAGCCGGCGTCAACGACGACAGAATCCGCATGAAGATGCGCCTCATCGAAGTCTTCTTTCTGGATCATGGCGACACGCCCATGATCGCTCCAGATGAAATCGATTCCAAATGCGAATTCAAAACCATTCCCGCATGCGTCGCCGACGAGATAATCGTCTTCTCCCGCCAGAAACGCGTCGAGGAGCATGAAATCGACAAACTCAAGAACGCAGACGAGATTGAGATTGAGATAGGAATCGACACGCTCGAAAGACTGCGCGCGGCTCTAGACCGCTTCGAGCGCGACGTCAACGATGATTCCACTCCAAAAGAAAACCTTATAAACGAAATTAAACTCGTCGAAACCATAGCGCGCGTCATCAGGGAAAAACTGGAACTATCGCTTTGAAAACCGCGCGCCGCGCCTTAACTTCAATTTTCTTCTCAGTGTCATTTGCCGTGTTTGCCGCGAGTTTCGCCGTATGCGCTCAAAACGACATAGACGGTTCAGCGGCTCAAGGTAAAAGAACTTGCGTCGTTAGGGTCAATGACGAGGCCGGCTCCGGTTTCGGGTCTGCCGCTCAAGCCGCCCTATCTGAAATCCTGAGGCTGAACGGTTGTGAAACTGCCTTCGCCTCTGATTCCGCGCCACTCTCTGAACGAGATGTCGTTGAATTCATTTACACCATCGAAAACTATAAGACCAAAAAGAAAATCAACCCGAAGGGAGCTTTGCTGGCTGGGGGCATTTCATCCGCTTACGTCAACTCAGTGACAGTTTCAGCCCGTCTTGAAGCGGTCTCAGGCGGCCAATATTTTTTCAACAAAGAATCGGAATACGAAAACAATCCGAGCGAGATATATTCGGCATGGCGGCGCGCGGAAGGAACAAAAAAACGAGCCTTTGAGTTTGCGGCTTTTGAATTGGCATCGGAATTCATCGTCGAATCAGACTGGATCGAAAATAGAAAAAACATAAACAGGCCCGCGTCTCCGCCAAGCGATCTGCTCACTAAAGATGGCGATGTCTGGTTGTTTGCGGCGGGAGGGTTCGCGGGAATCGCGATTCATGAAGCGGGACATTTCGCCGGCGCCGCGTTGACCGGACACAACGCGCGGTTCAAGGGAAACGATTCCCGCACATTCATCGCAGGCCCTGAGCTTTCGCTTTTCGCATCTCTTCTGTTCTCGCATAGAACAGGCAAAGACATGCTCCTGCCGCTGCTGCCGGACGTCGTTTACGACTTCGACGTGTTCGAGACTTCGGCTGGACTTGAATACGCTGACGAGAACGGCGCTCCGATATCGAACGGCGCGCGGGATCACTCTCTGCTCTCGTATTCCGGCGTAATGTTCCAGAATTTCGCCAACGAGATGATCCTTACGCGGCGGCCAGACCTTATAGAGCATGACGATCCGTTTGCCAAAGGCGTTTTCTTTATAAATGTCGTTCTGCCCGTGTTCTATATAGCGCACGGCTACTCGGACCCTAACAGCGATTTGCTGTTGTTGCAGAAGAGTTCAGGGCTGGACAGATGGCAAGTGAACGCTATGGTCGCCGCGCCCGCCGCTCTGGACGCATACAGGTTTTACCATCCTGAAAAAAAAAAGTTGCGAATTTACTCGCGCATAGCCAAACTTATTCCTGTTATTGTGTGCCTGACCCGATGAAATCCGAAGTCTGAAATCCGTCGGAGGCGCATAGGGCGGCGCGGCTCGCGGCGCCGCCGGAGGATATTTGAATATCAAGGCCCTCACTTTTACCAGCTATTTTTATTTGATGTCATACGCGTTCGCCGTCACCATAATCGGTCCGTGCAACGCCGGGATAGACGCGGATTTCCACGCGGGCGAGCGCGCTATGGGGGCGCTCGTTTCAGTTCATTTCATAGGATTCATCGTCACAACCCTCTATGCGGGGTATCTCATCGACCGCATAGGTCTTAAGCCGGTTATGGTCGCCGGAGTCTCATTGCTAGGCGCGATGCTGGTCGCGTTCGGCCTGTCCCGGTCGCTCACGGCTCTATTTATTGTAATGTTTATCATGGGAGTCGGCGGCGGCGCGGTGGAAAGCTCAGTCAACGCGCTTGTTTCCGCCATTCACAAAGACACGCGAGTGTACTCTCTCAATCTGTTGCACGTTTTTTTCGGCGTGGGAGCTTTCACATGGCCGATGATAGCTGGCTATCTGCTTGAAACAGGCATGTCGTGGCGGCCTCTCTATCAAATGATTGGCGCTTTCTCATTCGCGATGGCTCTTGTCGTCGCCGCGCAGAAGTACCCCGAAGCCGAAGCGGGGCAGGCGGTGAAACTCGGCGACGTGTTCGGCATGATAAAAAAACCGACCGTGCTGCTCGTCGGAGGCGTCGTCGCTTTTTACGTCGGCGGCGAGATGGGCATCAACACTTGGGTCGTCAGATATTTCGAACAGGAGCTTCAATTTAAATCCGCCGCCGCTCCCGTCATAGGAATACTGGTTACACCCAGCTTCGTTCTCTCATTCTTCTGGTTCACCATGACCATCGGCAGGCTCGTTGCGACCTTCGCGGGAAAGGTGGTTCCCGACTACATATTGTTGAGAGTAGTGACCGCGTTGTCCGCTGCGTCGGCAGTGACCGCGTTCTTAGTGAGAAGCCCCCTCGCCGCCGGTTTTTTCATTGGCCTCACAGGACTTTTCTTCTCCGGCATATTCGCCACCTCCGTGGCAATCGGCGGCAACAGGTTCCCTGACAGGCTCGGCATGATAAGCGGCATTGTCATAGGTTTCTCAGGACTTGGAAACGTGCTCTTTAACTACGGGGTAGGGGAAGTGGCCCAGAGAACAGGCAGCATCAGAATCGGTTTGCTCTTCGCATCCGCCATGCTTGTGTGCATGGCAGCGTGCGCTTTTTCAATCAAGAAACCCGGCGAAGCCTACAAAGGCGACGGTTGAATAATTCCGGCGTCGTCAAATAAAATCGGCAAACCAATCAAGATAACTTTAGTTGCCGGTTTGGAGTTTCTTCACCAAGTTGTCGAGTTCGGCGGAAAGGTTTTTGAGGGTTTGAACGGCGTCCGCCGCGTTGGCCGCCAAGTTGGAAGTCTCCTCCGAAAACGTCAGTATGTCCTTCATCGAAGATTCGACTTGCTTTATCTCGCCTCTGCGCTGTTCGATTGATTCAGTGGTCTGTTTTATAAGAACAGTGACCCCGTTGATGGATTCGAGGATTTTGTCGAGCGCCAATCCGGCTCTGTCGGACAATGCGCTTCCTTCGACAACCCTGTTTCTCGCCCGGTCGGTCGATTCGTTCGCTTTCTTGACGCGCTCCTGTATTCGCCTGACGATAGCGGTGATTTCACGCGTGGACTCGACGCTTTTCACTGCCAGCGAGCTGATTTCCTTTGCGACCACCGAGAAGCCTCGTCCGTAATCTCCCGCGCGCGCAGCCTCGATGGAAGCGTTAAGTGAGAGTAGGTTGGTCTGGTCGGAAATCTCGTCGATGGCTTTGACAATCTCATCGATTTCGTCCGCGCTCACTTCTAGGTCCTGCATGACCGAATTGATTTCCTCCATCGCCTCGCCGACCTGACGCATACCGGCAACGGCCTTGCGCGTGGTGTCGCCTCCGGAGGCGGCGTCCTCGTTGGTCCGTTCCGAGAGGCTCAGCATATCTTTGGAGCGGGTCACCACCGCCACCACCGAAGCCGCTATATCGTCAACGAAACGCGAAGTCTTTCTTATGGATTCCGCCTGTCTCAAAGCGCCTTCCTGAAGCTGCTCTGTAATAACCCTGATGTTCGCGCACGTGCTGTCGACGGAGGCGGAGCTTTCGCGGACCTTCGACACGAGAAGCCTCAGCCTCTTGAACATGTGGTTAAGATTCTTCTTGAGGTCCGCGATTATGCCCTGTTCGTCGCTCCTGACGGGCAGTTGAACCGAAAGGTCGCCGTCCGTCGCCTGCGCCACCGTGACGAGAATCTCGCGAACCTGCCTTTCGAGCGTCTCCTTCTGCTCGGAGTCGTTCTGCTTCATCGCCTCGATCTGTTCTATCTTCACCTTGAGGTCGGATGTCATCTGATTCAACGCGCGTCCGACCCTGCTGATTTCGTCCGATCTGCGCGTCTCGAACACCACCGTGAAATCCCCTTCGGACGCGGCTTCAATAACTTTCAAAAGCTGGGAGACTTCACCTTCGAGATAGCTCCTTCTCGATTTGTTCATCTCTATCATGCTTTGCAGGTCGACTATCATTTCAGAGAGGGCGACGCCCAGCCTGCCGATTTCATCTTTGTCGTCCCCGGAATAAACCTTCGTGAAATCGCCCTGCGCTGCCGCGTTGATAATTTCAAGCAGTTCGGTGACTTTCTGCTCCAGATACAATCTTTGGGAGTTATCGCGGGCTATCATCGCGTCGAGGTCGGAAATCATCTGGTTGAGCGAGTTGGCGATGGCGGTGAACTCAGCGTCGTCATCCGAGCATACGAAACGCGCAGTGAAATCCCCTTTGGCGGCGGCGTCGATGGTGGTCGTAAGCTTAGCCACTTGGGACTCCAGATACGCGCGCTGTTTCTTGTCTTTGTCCACCATCAGGCGCAAGTTGGACACCATAACGTTGAAGGCGTGTGTCAGGCGGCCAACTTCATCCTTGGAATCCACCGGCAAAGGCTCGACATCCAAGTGTCCCGACGCGACACGGTCGGCGCTCTGCGCCATTTTGATTATCGGAGCTGTCAATTCCTCCGTGAACTTCCTCGCGCGCGTGTACACCGCCGCCAGCATCAGACCCGTGAATCCGACACACGCGAAAAATATCAGAACCAGCGCTCGGCGCACAGCGTTGTTGTCCGTCGCTATTATCAGCGAAATGGTTTCCTCGTCCGTCTTTTGCAACTCGACATGCGAGAGGTCCAGCCGCTTGCCTACGAATCGAATCTTTTTTCTGGCTTTTTCTATCTTTTCCGGGACTCCGGCTTTCTTTTTTCTTTTGACTGCCTTATCCGCAAGAGAAGACGCTATGACTTCGCCGTTACGCGTTATCATTATTTCAGCGCCGATGAGAGAAGACAGCCTTTTGGCGAAGTTGTTGTCTAAAAAATAGCCGACCGTTACCGCGCCGACGTTATTGTTGTTGAAGACGACAGGAGACGTGCTAATCAGAGCCGGTTTCCCGTCAACCGCCGTAATTGATTGAGACGACTTGCCGGAAAGGGCCGCTGCCACATAATCGACTCCGCCTTCCTGTTCGGCGAACACGTCCGGCGCGTGACCCTTTGCTATCACAAATCCGTCCCGCTCGTGCACGGTTATTATGTCCACGTTCATATTTTTGAATAGCGGGGTTATAACGCCCAAAACGAGGTGGCGGCGGCTGTCGTCCACGCCTAGTCGCACATCGTTGTAAGAAGATATCATCGTCGCGAACGCCATGGAGCCGCGCTTCAAATCCTCATAGTTCGACTTGGCGCTCGACGCCTTTATCCTGTTCTCCCGCTGAATCGTGCTCTGATTCATCCAGAAAAAAACAATGACGATGAACAGAGAGGCGGCCGCGATGGCCACCGGCGGGATAATTGAGGACCTGAACACTCTGGCGCTGATATTCATCTGGCTGGCACCTCTGCCGGAGCAATTTTATTTAACGGCTCTTGACGCTCTATCATCCGGCCATGCGCCGGACGACCATATTCAATATGTCATTCTTTAAATAGAAGCACGGACGCGGCCTGCTCGTAAAAACCCGGATCGCGTTCGGCAAAACCGACTTCCGGGATGCCTGTGGACGGATTGAGCACCGGCGCGCCGAGCGGCGTCGTGGCGTTCCTGTCCAACGATAACAGAACTTCTTTCAACTTGTCCGAAATCCTTTTCGGAAGCCTGTTGGACACCACCCATGCGTCGTTCGGAATCGGCGGCGTAGTGTGGATTATTCTATAGACATCTCCGTACCGCTTCTTATTTATCCTGTAGCTGGTCTCCCATGTGGCTCCGCCGTCCACGACCCTGTTCTTCACGGCCTTTGCCACCTCGTCGTGGTCGCCCAGATAAAAGTATTTTTTGAAAAATGTCTTTGGTTCCAGTCCTTGTTCCCTCATATATGCCACAGGCATTTTATATCCGGAACTCGAAGTCTGATCCACGAAAGCGAAGACCTTGTTCTTAAGTCCTGAAAAATCCTTGATGCCTGAATCCTTGTGCGTTATCACATAACCCAGATAATGGTCGCTGTCTTTGCCTTCATAATCGCGGATGGAAGTGGCGATGTAGCGTATATTGGCGTTTGCGCGCCGCGCTTTTAAGTAAGAAATCGCGTTGAGACAGGCGAAATGGACCCTTCCCAACGATATCTCTCTGACTAATTCGTCGTATGACTGATAAAGCACGATGTCGAACGTTTCGCCTGTCTGTAAGTCGATATAGTCTAAAAGCGGCTCAAACATGGCCTTCATTTCGGCCTCTGAACCCCATGGAACCACGCTGAATATGTAATTCTGAGCTGATGCGCGCGCGGAGATTAGCAACGCCGCAGATATCACAATCGCAGAAAATACGGCTCTCGTTTTCATAAGCATTCAGTATTATACAACCTTGTTTTGAATAAGGCCATATTTGATGGGCGCCCGACGGTTCTGATTAAAGTCGAACGAAATTCATGTCGCGATATTAAGAGCCTGAGACAATATCTGTTTTAATTCCTGTAGGTCGAACGGTTTTTGCAGAAACGAGATAGCGCCTTTTTCGAGCAAAGCCGCCGCCGCCCCGTCTTTGCTGTATCCGGAGCAAATGACGATTTTTGCTCGCGGGTCGATTTTTTTCAGTTCATCAAA
>JAKQBV010000328.1 GCA_029573925.1 bacterium | reverse complement strand
CGCCGCCGCCCGGAACGTGTCGCACGCCGCAAGCATCACCTTGCGCCCTTCGGCTTTATATCGCATTGCCAACTTGCCAATAGTCGTGGTTTTGCCGGAGCCGTTCACGCCCATCATCATGACGACGTTCAGGCCGGGGACCAGAGGTTCGGCGGCCGCGCCCGATTCGAGTATCTCGGCGAGAACGTCCACGACGAGGGCGTTTAGCGCGTCCGCGTCCGCCGGGCGCTTTTCCATCGCCTTGCTCTTAATTTCATCCACGATAAGCGCGGCGGTCGACGCGCCGACATCCGACAGCAGCAGCGCTTCCTCCAGCCTCTCGCAGAACTCGTCGTCTATCTTCACGGCGCGCCCTATGGCCGCGGAGATTTTATGCCGTATGCTGTCGCTGGTCTTTTTCAGACCTTTCTTCAATCTGTCGAACATGGCTGTTATTCCATGGATACCGTCAGCAGCTTCGAGTATCCTTCCTGTTTGTCCATTGTTATGCCGAACAACTGATCGGCTCCCACGAGCGTTCCCTTGTTGTGGGTGACGACCAAGAACTGGCTGTTGGTCGAATGCTTCTTCAACATTTCGCGGAACCGCACAATATTGCTTTCGTCAAGCCCGGCGTCAACCTCGTCGAGGACGTAGAACGGGCTGGGTTTCACCTTGAGGATGGAGAAAATCAGAACCAAAGCGCATAGGGCCTTCTCTCCGCCGGACAGCAGGGTTATCGCCCGCATCCTCTTGCCGGGCACCTGCACCGAGACATCTACGCCCGATTCGAGCGGGTCGCCGTCGCCGACAAGCATCAGCTCCGCCTCGCCGCCGCCGAACATCTCGACGAACGTCTCCTGAAACTTTTCCCGCACCCGCTCGAACGTCTCCATGAACTGCGACCTGCTGCGGTCGTCGTACTCGTTCACGATGTCGAGCAGAGTCGCGCGCGCGTCCTCAAGGTCGCCTATCTGTTCGCTGAGCAGGTCGTATCTGTTGGACTTCTCCTCATATTCGCCGATAGCCAGCATGTTCACAGGCTGAAGCGTCTCAAGCTCTTTTTTCAGAGCGAGGTAGCGTCCTTTACCGGCCGGGCCGCCGTCTGCGGTCTCTTCGAGCGCGCGCTCTTCGGTCACATCGTCGAACTCCTCAGAGAACTGCCTTCTGATCTCTTCGAGTTGCGTTTCCGCGCGCGCACACTTCATCTCGCTGTCGAGCATCGCCTCTTTCAACTCTTCAAGCCGGGTTTCGACGGCGTGTATCTCTCCGCGCAGCCTCAGGCTTTCGTCTTCCATGCCCTTGAGCGCGGCCCGTTTTTGCGCGAGCGCAGATTCCGCCGCCGCTCGCGCCGCTCCAAGCTCTTTCGCCAGAGCCTCGCCCGCTTTCATTTCTTCGGACGTCCGGAGCCTGTACGCAGACAGTTTTGACTTCTCCGCGTCTATGTCCCCGCTTCGCCTGCGCGCCCGCTCCAACTCCGCATGCCTGTACTTCTCGGCGTCGCCCGCCGCCTCTATCTCCCGCCTCAGTTCGCCCATCTCGACGCGCAAGTCCACCTCGCGCATCTCCCGTTTCCTGAAAGCGTCCGCTATCTCGTCCAGCCCGCACTGCGCCGACTTTAACTCGGCTTCGAGGCTTTTTCTCTTTTCTGAAACTTCCTTAAACTTCGATTCGAGCTTTGCGACATCCGACTCGGAGCCGCCCCCAGACGACGCGAAGTCGGCCAGCGCTTTTTCTGCCGATTCTAGGTCTTTCGTCAGAATCTCGACGCGCTCCACAGCCGCCGCCGCGCGTTCGCGGGCCGCAGCCAGTTCGATATTCAGTTTGTTAAATTCTTTTCCAGCCGCTTCGGACGACGACCTCAACGACGCGTATTTTTTTTCAGCTTCTTCGCGCGCAGCGCGGGCCGCCTTGACTTCCGCGTTCTTCTTTTCGATTTCGGACTTCAGATCGGCCACGCGCTCTCTGGCAGCCTCGCTCGTCGGCAGCGCCTCGCCCGTGAACAACGTCCCGTTGATAAAACACGCCGCTCCGTCCGCTCTCACAACCCCGGCCCCCGGAGGCAATTCCGAAATCGCCTCTTTCATCTCCGCGTCGGTGTCGACAATCGCGAACATTGAAAATACATTCAGCAACTCTTTCGGCGCTGTGGATTTGACCGAGACCGCGTCCGACAAGAGCCGTTTTGCCCATTTTTTCTTTTTGAGAGCCTCCGCCGCCGCCGCTCCGGCCCCGGCAAACCAGTCGAGAATCAGCCTTGCGGCCCCGCTGTCGGCGGCCTCTTCGAGCGTTTTCCCTATGTCTGCGGACGTCGAAATCGAAGCGTTAAAAAGCTCATTCAGAGCGCGGCGCGCGGCAGGCTCGAACCCGGTTTTGATCTCAATCTCGTCAGCAAGCCGGGCGGTTTGTTTCCCTTTTTCGCTCACGGCCATCAGGCCCGCTACTCGTTCGATAGCCTCGACCCGCGCAGACAAAGCGTTGCGCTCCGCGACGACCACATCAAGCTCCGCCCGCGCTTTATCCCGCGAGGCGGAAGTTTCCTCGATGCCCGCGCTAAGCTTTTCCGCCTGCGCTTCCTTTTCGCGGATTTGCTTTTCAAATTGCGAAACTTTTTCGCTCTCGGACTTGCCGCGTTCGCGCGCCGAAGCCAGCCTATCCCGCGCCGAATCCCGGGCGGAGGTCAGGGATTTCATCCGCGACGACATCCCGGCCAGTCTGTCCTTCGCTACCGCCAGTTCGCCCGCCAGCCGCGCCTCTATCTTCTTCAATTCCTCCGCTTCCGGCAGCAACCCGTCACGCTTCTCCGTCAGATCTTTCCGATTCAGTTTCAGGTCGTCGGAGGACTGTTTCGTCGCGCTTTCAAGCTCTGCGGCGGCTTCATCGAGCCGGCGTTTTTTCTGTTCCGCTTTGGCTCGAAGATCCTTGATATCTTTTTCTAGAGTTTGCTCCTGTTTTAAGATGTCAGCCTTTTCGACGTCGGCGGCGGCGGCCCTTCTGTCCGCGTCTTCCACCGCGCGGGCCAGCAGCCTAGCGGATTCCTCCGCGCGCGCCAGCTTCGAGCCGATGTCCGCCAATTCGCGCAGCGCCGAGTCGATTTCAGCCCGCGCTCCGTCTATCCCAGCTCCGACATTCTCTCTGGACTGTCTCAACTCGCCGACTTTTTTCAGCCCTTCCGCCCTCTTCGCCTTTAGCCCCTCTCCCTCCGTCGCAAGCTGTTCCAACCGGCTCTTCAGACGCCTTATTTCGGACGCGAAGACGCCCAGCTTCAGCCGTTCCATCTCCTCCACTATCTCGTCATACCGTTTCGCCTTTTCCGCCTGCTCTTTCAACGGCCCCAGCGATTCGGAGATCTCGGTCAGTATGTCTTTCAGCCGGGAGATGTTGATATTCGTGTCTTTGATTTTCGACAGCGTTTTCGTTTTTTCGATTTTGTATTTATTTATTCCGGCTGCCTCGTCGAATATCTCGCGCCTCTGCGATGGAGACAGGTCGATTACGTATTCGACGTCGCCCTGATTGATAATCGAATAGTTTGTGGTCGAAAGCCCGGTGTCGATGAGAAGTTCCTGAATATCCTTGAGCCTGCAAGGCTCGTTGTTGATGGCGAACTCGCTCTCGCCGGATTTGAAGTACCTTCTGGTTATGGATATTTCGCTCTGAGGGAGCGGGAAATAGCCATCGTCGTTGTCGAAAGTGAGGACGACTTCAGCGAATCCGAGGGGCTTGCGGCTGGCGCTGCCGTGGTAGACGACCTCTTCGAGTTTGCGGCCCCGGATCGAGCGCATGCTCTGTTCGCCGAGCGCCCACGTTATCGCGTCCACCAGATTGCTTTTTCCGCTTCCGTTCGGGCCGACCACAGCGGTGACGCCCTCGCGGAACTCAAAGACCGTCCGGCGGGCGAACGTTTTGAATCCGAACATTGACACAGATTTCAGATACATTGCAGGCCTTGTTGTTTTTTTCGTCTCAGGAGCCGTCTGCGCTCATGCCGAGTATCGCCGAGCGCGCCGCCTCAGTCTCCGCTTCCTTTTTGCTTCGCCCCTCTCCGGTTGCGAGAGACGCTCCGTTCACGAATACCTCCACCCTGAACACCTTGCAGTGGTCCGGGCCATTCTCGGATATCATAACATATCGAGGGAGAGTCTTGTGGCGTTTTTGAGCGTATTCCTGAAGTTCCGTTTTGAAGTCGCGAGCGGCCTCGCCGCCCGCCTCCTCAAGAAACTCGGACATCCGTTCGA
This sequence comes from bacterium, assembly GCA_029573925.1. Classification (GTDB taxonomy): domain Bacteria; phylum UBP15; class UBA6099; order UBA6099; family UBA6099; genus UBA6099. Next base: position 5,368 of record JAKQBV010000328.1, on the reverse strand, counting down.
TGACGAAGTCGCGCGCCCTCTCGAACCCTTGGTCGATGAAGACGGCCCCGATCAGCGCTTCAAAGCAATCCACCACGAAAGCCGTGTGGTCTCTGCCCGCCGATTCCTCGACGCCCTTTCCGACCCTGATGAAATCCCCAAGCTCGATCCTGCGTGCGGCCTTCAGCAGCACGCCCTTGCTCACAAGGTGCGCTTTTGCCTTGCTCATCGCTCCCTGATTGTCTTCCGGAAAAGATTTGAACAGGCGTTCGCAGATGGAGAGCGCCAGAACAGAGTCGCCGAGGAACTCCAACCGCTCGTAACTGCGTTCCAGCCGCTCAATTTCGGGCAACACGCACGAACCCCAGTATGACGGGTGCGTCAGAGCCGCCCTCAACGCCGATTGGTCGTTGAATTCCACGCCGATGATTCCCAGCAAGTCCTCGAGCGGCCTCGGGAATCCTTCTCTGTCCCGAACTTCGAGGGGGGAAAGTTTCAACGGGTCACACCTGCCGTTTTTTCAGATAATCGGCGGCGTCTCCCACCGTGACTATCATCACCGCGTCCTCGTCCGGCACTTCTATCCCGAACTCGTCCTCTACGGCCATTATCAAGTCGAATATCTTGCGCGAGTCGGCTCCGAGGTCGTCCCTGAACGACGCCTCCATCACTATCCTGTCCTCCGACACGCCAAGCTCCGCCATGACCACTTTCTTCAGGCGTTCTATCATGTCTGACATTTAGCGTCCTGCCTCCGTTATCCCTCGACTTTGGTCACAACAACCGTCTTGCCCTTGTAGTAGCCGCATTTCGCGCACGCGCGATGCGTCATCTTCACTTCGTGGCACTGCGGACATTCCGTCAGCGTCGGCGTCTTCAAGCCTCTTTTCCACTGCGCCTTCTGGCTTCTTGTGCTTGAACGCGATTTCTTATATTTCGGAAGCGCCATCTTCTTTCACCTCCCGCTCCATTTTTCTCTCTAAATACTTTCTGCCTTCCTTCACCGTGCTCATAACTTTGTGCAATGTTTGCTCCAGATTGTCAAGCGTCTGGAGGGCATACATCTCAGCTCCGGCCCCGACATCCCCTTTGCCGGCCCCCTCAGGCGACGCCACTTTTTCCGCCGCCACCCGCGCCGTTTCCTCTTCCGCCTCGGCCTCCATCTCTATCCTCATAGATCTCATTTCATTGAGGACAGAGTATATCTTCTTCTCATCCACAACGATTTTTCCTATAAATGAAAGGAAAAAACCGCCGTCAAGATGCGATTCCAGCGAGTCCAGCAACTTCTGAAACCTTGCCAGCTTTTCCTTCTTCAATACCTTCCCGCCTTCCCCTGCCGCCATTTTCCACTCCCACTCACTTCTTAGAAAATCTTTCCTTCAGCTTTGCGTCCACCAGCGGCGACACCAGAGAACTCACGTCCCCGCCGAACGACGCCACTTCCTTTATTATCGAGGAACTGATGAAAGAATGCTCCGTGCTCGTCACCAGAAACACCGTCTCGACGTTCGGAGCCAGCCTTTTGTTCACCAGCGCCATCTGGAACTCCATTTCAAAGTCCGTGACCGCGCGCAACCCGCGCACAACCGCTTTAGCCCCGCACGCCTTCACGTAATCCACAAGCAGAGTGTCGAAGCTCTCCACCTTTACGTTGTCGATGCCCTTCGTCAGCTCCTTGGCAATCTCCAACCTCTCCTGAATCGAGAAAAGGTGCTTTTTCGACGGGTTGTTGGAAATCGCGACCATAAGCTCGTCGAACACCGAGGCCGAGCGCTGAACTATGTCCATGTGACCATTGGTCATCGGGTCGAAACTCCCCGGATAAGCCGCAATGTTCATTTTTCGCTGTCCTTATTTTTTTTCCAGATAGAGACCCAGCTTGAGCCGTATCTCCTGACATCCGCCTTGAGCAGCGCGCCGAATTCCACGCGTTCCGGCTCCGCCCCGTGCTGCCCGACGACTTTTCCGCCGTCCGCCAGCATGTCGGCAATCCCCGGCGAGTCCATCACCACCTCGAAAAGCCCCCCCGCATACGGCGGGTCGAGGAAAATCAGATCAAAAACTCCCCTCGCCGCCCCTCCGGCGACGTATTCCCTAACGTCCATCCTGATTATTTCAACCCTATCCTCAAGCCCGAATTTCCCTACGTTGCTCTCCACCAGCCGGATAGCTTTCGGCGCGTGATCCACGAACGCCACTTTCGCCGCCCCCCGGCTCAATGCCTCTATCCCTACGCTCCCCGCCCCTGCGAACAGGTCCAGAAACCTTACTCCGTCCATCGGCCCTGTCAGGTTGAATATGCTCTCCCTAACTCGGTCGTATGTTACTCTTATGCTGTCGTCTCCATCCTCCGGGCCGAACAGCTTGGACCTCTTTAAATCGCCGCCGATTACCCTCAAAACTCTCTCCGGTCGGTTGCGCGCCTAACCCGGATTTTTCGCAAGAAAAACCCGGACTTGACAAGCGCGTCTGCCCGTCGAACAAACGCGCGAATCCGTATAATATAACATATTTAGATATTTTATCTAGTATATAAAAGAACTATTATTTTTTTCCATGAGTCTCAAAGCACGGTTCCCGCGCGCGCGCTTGTAATCTCATCCTTCATAACGGCAATTTCGCCGTTTACAATCACTGCGTCGAACCCGCTCGGATATCTGACTGGGTCCTCATAAGTGGAATTGTCCCTGAGCGCGTCCGGGTTGAACACCACAATGTCTCCGAAATAGCCTTCCTTTATCAATCCCCGGCGGACGGCCCCGATTTTCCTTGCCGGCATCGACGTCATCTTCCTGACCGCCTCTCCCATCGGCATCAGCCTCTCCCCCAGCACATAATGTTTCAGGAACCTTACCGTTGTGGAAAACAGCCGGGGATGCGCCTTCGCCCCCTCGTCCGTCTCCACTCCGTCCGACCCTATGCTGCTGAGAGGATGCGACAAGATGAACCGAAGGTCGTCTTCCGAAATGAATTCGCCCGCGACCGGGGCTTTGCTGAAACCCTCGTTAAAAAGGATATGCAGCGCGGCGGCTTTCGCTCCCTTCCCGGTGTCCTTCATCACGTCCGCCAGCGATTTTCCCTCGTACTGCTTCAATTTTTTCAGTTCGAGGAAAATCACCTTTTCCTCCATACCCGGCTCGTTCAGCAACATCGTGGTGGCTAGGATGTTGGAAAACGCCGTGAACGGATATACGTCCGCCTCGACATCCACGCCGCGCGCGCGCGCCTCCTCCATCATTTTCATCGTTTGCCGCGGCTTGCCCCAGTTGCGGCTCAATATCGCCTTGTGGTGCGATATCTGCAGCGACACCCCGGTCTCCTCCGCTATCCCGATTACCTCCCGGTTCGCCTCCTCCAACTTGTCTATCTCGTTCCTCACGTGAACGCTGAACAGCGCGCCCCGCTTCGCCGCCGTCCCGCATAGCGCCTTCACTTCTTCTCGCGAAGAAAACATCTGCATCGGATACGCCAACCCTGCGGAAAAACCCCTCGACCCTTCTTCCAGCGACTCATCCAGCAACTTTTTCATTTCGGCTATCTGCCCCGCGTTCGCTTTCAACGGCGAACGCCCCATCGTCATCTGCCTCAGATTGCCGAACCCGGTCTGCAGAAACACATTCGCTCCGATTCCAATCCTTTTTATGTGTTCAATATAACCTGCGGTGGAATCCCATTCGAATTGGCACTCCGAGCCGAACATGCCGGACAGATAGCCCTTAAAATCGCTCCTCAGCCTGTCGTTCATAGGCGCTCCCGAAAACCCGCACGACCCCACCACCGCGGTCGTCACCCCCTGCCGCAACTTCGCCTCCATCGAGCCGTTCACCGTTATCTTGTAATCCGAATGCGCGTGCATATCGATGAATCCGGGGCACACGATTTTGCCTGTGGCGTCGATGGATGAAAGAGCGGGATCATCCGCGCGGGCCATAGCGCGCGCTTTGTCGCCCACTGCCTTTATCTTGTCTCCTTCGATGTAGACGTCGCTGTTGACGCCCGGCCCCCCGGCCCCGTCGTAAACCGTTCCGCCTTTGATGAATATCCTTCTTTCCATTCGCCGATCCCCCGCTCTTTCAGACGCCGGTTCCTTCACTTCGCCGCGACGCCGTTATATACTATATCCGATTTTATCAAGACTGCGCGCGGAGAGATAAAATGTCACAACAAACCGAACGAGAGCTTGTCGCCCGGCTCAAAAACAACATATCCTCAACTGCCAACGCGCCCGGAAAAATGCGTTGCGTCGTAGGGCTGGACGGCTTCATCGACGAGATAGTCCATGTGGTGGACACCCGCAAAAACAACTCGGAATACGCGCGGCTAGAAATGATGTCAGACTACGCCGAGAGGATAAAAAGCTACGCGGGCAAAAGCGGCAACATAGAGTATGTGCCTCAGAGAGTTAAAATCGGCGGCAACGGCCCCATCATGGCGAACGCCATCGCCTCTCTCGGAGTTTCAACCACCTACATAGGAACGCTCGGACGGCCTGACATTCATCCCGTCTTCAGGCCGTTGAAGGAAACCGCCAACGTCATATCCATCGCAGAGCCTTGCCATACGGACGCCGTGGAATTCCTCGATGGAAAAATCATGGTCGGAAAGATGGCCCCCGTCTCGGACGTCACTTGGGAAAGAATTCTCGAGGATGTCGGTAAAGAGCGATTTATCAAATTGCTGGACGAGGCCCGCCTGCTCGCCCTCGTCAACTGGAGCATGCTCCCCTTCATGTCCGACATCTGGAAAAGCATCATTGCTGAAGTCTGCCCAAAGCTTTCAACAGCCAGAGACCGCTGGTTCTTTATCGACCTTGCCGACCCCCAGAAACGGGAGATATCCGATATAAAGAGAATGTTGAGCATCATCCCGAAATTCTCCGGGTTTTACAATGTGATTCTTGGCCTGAACGGACGCGAGGCCGGACAGATAGCGTCCGCGCTCGGCATCGCAGCCGACGCTTCCAGCCCTGAGGCCGCCGCCCGCGCCTGCGAGGAAATCTCCCGCGCTCTCGGCGTCTTCTCCGTCGTCGTTCATCCAGTGGAATTCGCCGTAACCGTCATCGGCGGAAAAACATACCATCAGGACGGCCCGCATACGAAACGCCCCGTCATCACCACCGGGGCCGGAGACCATTTCAACGCGGCTTTCTCCCTCGCCCTCTCCCTCGGAGCCGACCCGCAATCGGCCCTCCTCATGGGCGTCTGCTGCTCCGGCTACTACGTGATGACCGGCGAGACTCCCGACATGGACAAGCTGTTGGCTTTTATGTCTGACTGGCGGGACGACCCCTTCGGCAAAATGTGACAGACGCGCCGTTTTCCTATTGCCAATAATATACTATAAACCCGAACCCGTCAGTAGGATTCGGGAGCGATTGTTCAGAGCG
>JAKQBV010000307.1 GCA_029573925.1 bacterium | reverse complement strand
ATTGGCGACCCGGATTCCGAATAGTTATCATGTCCCGCAAGAGGACAAATAGGTGTCTCGGCCAGACTGGTCTCAAGGCCTAAAAGCAAAGACCAGAAAAAAAACATCTCTTGCGCTACTTGACGCAGCCTTTTTCATAGGGGCATTTTAGTTCCTCCGCAATGGCTTTATCAGCTTCAACTCTGGTTTTTCGTCGAAAAAAATCAGGGTTTGTCTTCCGAAGACCGAGGTATTTCATACAAAGCCAAAAAGCCGATGTGTCCAGTTTCATAAGAATTGTTGCGCACCGGAATCTCTAAAACTTTTATGTAATTATTCTCAAGCCACTTATAAGCCGCCGCTTGTTTGTCCTCCGTGTTGACATGGCCGAGAATCCAGAACACCCAGACCCTTTTATTCCCTGAAGCAATTTCGCGATGCCATCGCCCGATGTCAGCCTCGGTAAGTTGAATCTTGTCCGCGTTCAGCTTGTAGAAATTGTTTTGAGGAGCGCTCCAAAGATTATAATCCGGACTGAATCTTCTCGCGGGGATTGTTTCATTCCAATAGTAAGAATTGAAATATCCGTAAGGAGGAGACATAACCATAAAATCTCCGGGCTTCGCATTCGCTTCAATATATTCCGTAGCTGTTTTCAGGTTGTGAGGTCTGTCAATTCGAGACCAGTAAACATACAAGCAGGAAAACGAAAATAAAGAAAAGAGAATCAGCAGAGCCGTCGCGGCGAAAGGCGCGCGCTGGCCAATCTTGTCCGCGCCTATTCCGAGCAAAACACAGAACAGGGGAACAAGAGGAACATAGTATTGACTAGTGTAATCGATGGAACGAAACAACATGGCCAGCCAGCCCAAAACGGCCGAGCCGCCTAGAATACACGCGCACATCGCCGCCTCGAACCTGTTATGAGAGCCTATCAGATCTGCGGCTATCACCGCTGAGAACAACAAAAGCGCTGCAACGACCGCGGCGAACGGAAGTGTTTTCTCGTCCACCGCGCGCCCGGCGCATAGATCAAAAAACACTCCGACCAGTCCGCCTACGGGCGCTGTTAAAAGATGCGCCAGAGCTTCTCCGAACGGCGCGGCTCCGGCGAGAGCCGTCACGCCGTTCTCTCTCATAGAGAAAATTTTCGGAGCAATCGCGACGGCTGGAATCAGATGGCAAAAAGCGACGCCGACGGAGTTTACGCCCCATTTTTTGCGGGTGGCGACAACGAAGCAACCGGCGCAGAACACAGCGAAAAGATTAAACAGGTGGGCGAATACCGCGAGGGTCGCGCCAGCGCAACATGTGAGCAGCCACCAACGTCCGCCGCCCTTGCTCAGTTTCAGCAATGCCGTTATCCAGACGGTTGAGAACAATAGCGCGAGCGCTGGATACCTTAAAGTCTGCGCGAACTCGGCAAGAAACGGGCTAAATGCTAACGCCGCGACGGCTCCAACCGCCGCTCTCCGCGGCAGACACGTCCATGCCGCCCACGCGAAAACGATCATGGAAATCAGAGACCACGTCAGCGGTTCCGCGTGAAGCGACACAGCGGAATCGCCGAAAATATTCATCCAATAGTGAGAAACAAGATTGGGAAAAGGCGTGTGCTGTTCAAGCCTGTAATGTTCTATTATTTTACGCGGAGCGTCGAACTTGGAAACAAAATAGATGAATCCTTCGTCGCATGACAATGGCTTTTCGCCGAGCCGCCATGCTCGGATGAAAACACCGAAGAGCAGAAGGAAAAAAAACGCGGCCCGGCTATTTCTTTCGCTGTTGCCGAACGCCGGCGCTCCCATCTCAGTTTGCCCATGGAGGAATCGGTTTCAAAGCTTCTTCCTTGGTGGCCGGGACAATAGTCGTGTATTCGTAAACCTGAGGATTCACGAGAATTTTGCTAAAGTGCCCGTTGAACGCGGAAGACCCCGGCGGAACCACCCAGTAGGAGTTGATCTCGGCGGCATCCCCGAAACCGTGCCAGACCGTGTCGTACTTCAACTGGCCGCCTTCTCTTGTGCCGGAAAACTTTAAATAAAGGTCCTCGCTCTTCTCATTCTGAACATTGAATCTGGGAAGATAATATATCCTGTTCGTCTCCGTCCATTTTCCTTTCAGAAGGAAAACGATTTCCCCTAAAAGACCCAGAGGCTCGCCGACCATGGGGAATGTCCTCGGAGGCACAGCCGGAGCATCCTCGTACTTTATTGAAATCACTCTATTTGTCCAATCGTAATAGGCGGTTTTGTTTATCCTTATGGATGAAGGCGGCGCGTATGATTTCGCCGCGCTTGAGTACAGCGACCAGAACTGTGTCAGGAACTTCGCGTTGCTCTCCATGTGTGTTCTCATGACTCTTCCGGTCGAGTGGTGAAAGGTTTCAGTCAACACGGTATCGATTTTTTGAAGATTCATGTCATGATAGTTCTGTTCCGTATGGCTTATCATGGTGACAACCTGATTGCCTGCCGGGTCCGTTTCGAACTTATGGATGATATAGCCGTATCTGAAAGTCCCCGACCTCGGATCTGTGACTGACACAGTAAAATACTGCTCCTGCGGATTCAGCCTTACCGGAGCAAGCATCTGCGGAGTAATGCGCATAGCGTCCCGGAGTTCCGGTTTTACATATCCTAGAGAGCGGGGGTCCGACTGTGCGAAGACGCGCGAAGCGCAAAACGCCAGCGCCGACGCCAGTGCAAGCGCCGCAAAGATTTTTTTCGTTCCGCAGTTCATCGCCGACATTTTAACACAACCCCAACCGATATGTAAAAGAGGGATCGGGAGAAAACGCGCCGTCGTCAGCCCCCGGCCGTTTTAGCGTCGTTGTGGAGATGCTACATTTTTTGAATTATAATTCCGCCGTGTAACTGAAGAAAGGACGAGCGCGATGCAGGACGACCCGATTAGACCAAAAGAAAAGTTCCTGATGTTCGGAGCTCCCGCAATAGAGGACGACGAGATCGAGGAAGTTGTGGCCAGCATGAAAAGCGGCTGGCTCGGCACAGGCCCCAAGACGGCCCGCTTCGAGGAGGACTTCAAGAGCTATAAGGGCGCGCGGCACGCCGTCGCCGTCAACTCATGCACAGCCGCTCTTCACCTGAGCATGCTCGCTTCCGGGCTTCAGCCCGGAGACGAGGTAATCACCACCGCAATGACATTCTGCGCCACCGTCAACGCCATAATACACTCAAAGGCTGTTCCAGTAATCGCCGACATCGAGCCGAAAACAATGAACATCGACTGCGCCCATGTCGAAAAACTGATAACGAAAAAAACCAGAGCCATCCTGCCTGTGCATTTCGCCGGAAGACCGTGCGACATGGACGCGCTGACCGCGCTATGCGAGAAACACAATTTAAAACTGATCGAGGATTGCGCGCACGCCATCGAGACAAGATACAGAGGGCGCGAGGCCGGAACGTTCGGCGATTTCGGATGCTTCAGTTTTTACGTGACAAAAAATATAGTAACAGGGGAAGGCGGAATGATACTCGCCAGCCGAGAGGAAGACGCGGCTTGCGTAAAAACTCTCGCCCTTCACGGCATGACCAAAGACGCATGGAAACGCTTCGGCGACGAAGGATTCAAACACTATCAGGTGGTTGACGCCGGATTCAAATACAACATGATGGACATTCAGGCGGCCATCGGCATACACCAATTGAAACGAATCGAGAAATACTGGGAACGCAGACGCGAAATATGGAACCGTTACGACGCCGCTTTCAGTTCGCTGCCTGTAGAGATTCCGGCAGAACCTGAACCGGACACCAGGCACGCGTATCATCTCTACACAATTCTTATCGACGAAGAAACTTCAGGAGTAAGCCGAGACGCTTTTCTCAACGCGATGACCGCTGAGAACGTCGGAGTCGGAGTTCATTACATGAGCATTCCGGAGCATCCGTTTTATCAGAAAACATACGGATGGAAACCGGAGGACTATCCTGCGGCCATGAGCGCCGGAAGAAGAACCGTTAGCCTGCCTCTCTCGGCAAAGCTCACGGACTCCGATGTCGAGGACGTTATCGCCGCAGTGAGAAAAAGTCTAAAAATGTGACGCCGTTCAGGCGGACGGAGAATAAAGGATGTCTGCTGCTGAACTTGAGATAAAAACGCTTGACGTCGGTTGCGGGACAAGCAAAGAACCCGGTTCCGTCGGGATGGACCGCGTGGCGTCGGTGCGCCCGGATGTGCTGCACGACATCGACAGTTTTCCGTGGCCTTTCGAGGACGGCTCTTTCGACCGAGTCCTGCTTAAGCACGTAATCGAGCATGTCTCGGATGTCGTCAAAATAATGGAAGAGATACACCGGGTAGGAAAAAACGGAGCGGAGGTTATGATCATCACGCCTCACTACTCATCAAGCAATTCGTGGACCGACCCGACACACAAGCAGCATCTGGGGTTCTACACTTTCGAATTTTTCTGCGGCGGCGAAGGACGCATCGGCTTCTATACGGACGTCCGATTCGAGATTATTTCGAAGAGACTCGATTTTTTCGGCAGATACCGGAGGCTGGGCATCGAATGGCTGGCTAACAGGATGCCGCGCTCGTGGGAGAAATATCTCTGCCACATCTTCCCTGCGAGAAACATGACTATTGAAATGCGGGTAATCAAATGAAAGACTCAAAGAAAATAAAGCTCGATTGTTGCGTGGACATGCCGGACAAGGCGAAGAACGTAAAAGCGTTCCTCGTCATGGAGATAATGGAGAAAGCGCAGGAGATAGAACGCGCCGGGACGAACGTGGTTCATCTTGAGGTCGGCGAGCCGGACTTCGACACTCCTGCGGCGGTGGTCGAGGCGGCAAAGAACGCGCTCGGCGGCGGAAAAACCCACTATACCCACAGCATGGGATTGATGGAACTGCGAGAAGCCATCGCCGCGCATTACGACAAAAACTACGGCGTCGATATCAACCCGGACTGCATAATCGTCACTTCCGGGACATCCGCCGCGATGAGCCTCGTCTTCTCTACTCTGGTGCGGCCCGGCTCCGAAATTCTTATAACAGACCCCCACTACGCATGTTATCCCAACTTTATCAGGTTCGCCGACGGAGTTCCCGCTATGGTCCCCGCAGACGAGCGTGACGGCTTTCAGTTCAGGGCCGAGGCTGTTAACGAGCGAATAAACGAACGGACGCGCGGAATCCTTATCAACTCGCCGTCGAACCCGGCGGGAACAATCATCAATGAGCGCGGGCTTAAAGACATAGCGGAACTCGGCATACCGGTGATATCCGACGAAATCTATCACGGGCTTGAGTACGGGGGCGATAAAGCGCGCTCGATTCTGGAATATACGGACAATGCGTTTGTGATAAACGGGTTTTCAAAGCTGTACGCGATGACGGGCTGGCGGGTCGGATACGTAATCGGGCCGAAGGAATGCGTGCGCGTTATGCAGAAACTTCAGCAGAACTTTTTCATATCGGCAAACTCGTTCGTGCAGTGGGGCGCGATAGCCGCGCTCGAACAGACTGCCGAAGACGTCCAACTCATGGTCGAAACTTACGACAAGCGCCGCAGGTTCATGCTTTCCGAACTAAAATCCATGGGGTTCGACATACCTGTGGACCCGACAGGCGCTTTTTATATTATGGTCAACATGAAACATATTGAAACTGACTCTTATAAGCTCGCGTTTGAGATTCTGGAAAAAGCGCGGGTGGCGGTCACGCCGGGAGTCGACTTCGGCTCCGGCGGGGAAGGCTTCATAAGGTTCTGTTACGCAAACTCGATAGAGAATATCGCCGAGGGGATGAGGCGGCTGCGAGGGTTCCTCGGTGAAAAGGCCGGCTCCTGATGCCAATAGGTTTCGACCCCGGCGAGATTTCCCCCGAATTCCTGAAAAAGTATTACGCTGACTCGAAGGGGATGCCGTGGCAGGCTCCAAAAGAAGAATTCCTCCGGGACCCCGCCAACAGACTCAGAGTTGAAATTCTAGTAGAGGAAATCTGCGCGGAGGCTCCCGCGACGGCGCTCGACGCGGGATGCGGATCGGGGATTTTAGCGTCTGTCATCGCGAAAAAACTGCCTAGCTGTTCGGTTTCCGGCGTGGACGTGGCTCCGCTTCCGCGCCCGGTTCCGGGTGTGGATTTCAAGACGGCGGACATTGCCGCCCTGCCCTTCGGCGACAACTCTTTCGACGCGGTGGCATGCTCGGAAGTCCTTGAGCATCTTTTCGACCCGGGGGAGGCGGCCAGAGAAATCGCAAGAGTCCTCGCGCCCGGAGGGTCGGCCTTCATAACAGTCCCGAATCTTTTTTCGCTCGACTCAATAGACGGAGCGACGGGGGCGGTATCCGCGCTGTACCGAGCGGCATCGCGGGCGCGAGGCGGAGATAACGTTTCCACGCACACAACGCACATAACGCGCATGTCTCCCAAAAGATGGAAAGGATTGTTAGAGGGAAACGGGTTGTCGGTTGCAAGCGACGCCCCGGTGTATCTTTTTCCATACATCCCCTATTTCCTCAAGATCGCAAAACGAGCGGAGTTCTCGCTTTTCGCTGCGGATTCGGTTGTGTCTGCGTGGAGAGAGTTTGAAAAACGCGCGGGCAAACTTCCTCTGCTCAAAATCGCAGGGCAATTTCATTTCTTCCGATGCGTTAAAAAGAAGTAAACGGTCCGCCGAAGCGTGGAATCAGGAAAAATCATTCGTCGGTCTAGCGACGAATCTGATTCTGAATTTGGGCGGGCGGGCAATCACGCACGTGACCGAGCAGTTCGGCATGAACCCGATATGCGGAGCGGCGATGAGATAGTTGAGCGGGTTGCGCTCGACAAGCTCCAAGAGAAGAGCGGCAAGAAAAAAGTTGTGCGCCACAGCCACGACTCGCTTGCAGGGCAAAGCGCCGAGAGTGTCCAGACAGTAACCGGCGCGTCCCATCAAATCCGCCCGCGACTCGAAGCCCGGCAAGCCGAACTTAGACCAGATATTGAACGCCACGCCCACCCCGACTTCCATCATCCTGTCGCGAATCGCTTTGCCTCCGGGAATGTTGTAAATGGTCTGAGACATCTTGTTTTCAGTTTTTAGGCCGCCGAGAGCGCCTTTTTCGATATGGACTTCGCGGAGTTCAGGCATGAACTGAATCGGCATATTATGCATTTCCGCCAGCGGCTGGGCGGTGAGAGTGGAGCGGGTAAGTCCGCTCGAATAAATCATATCCGGCTTGATGCGTCTGGCTTCAAACCATTCGGCGGCGGCGCGCGCCTGCATCTCGCCAAGTTCCGAAAGCGGGTTGTCGAGGAAACCCTCGTCGTTGACGCTCATCTCGTCGAAAGAGACGCCCGCCACGTTGTCGAGCGATTCTCCGTGCCTCACAAAGTATAGTTCCGTCGCCATTGTCGAACCTCGCAAGATGTAAGGCGGAAAAAGCGGAACGGTCGCTCCGCAAGCCGCCGAAAATTCAAAGCTCGTAGTTGATATTTATGATTTCAAGCCGCAAGAGCCGTCCGAAGTTCTCCAGCGCGCCGCCCAAATCGTCGAATATCCTGAACCTGTTGTCTATCCCAAGCATGGAGAAAACGCTTCGGACGTTTTTCTGAGGATTGCACAATAAAAGAGAGCCGCCTCGTTTTTCAATCATGGAGGCGAGCTTGATCACAAGGCCGATGCCAGCGCTGTCGAGAAATTTCACCCTGTTGAAATCGAATATGAAATTTAGGCACATCTTGTCGAGAATCTCTTGGATGATTATCTCGAAGCTTGGGTCTTCGTGTCTGGCGAGATTGCCGCCGAACCTGACAAGAATGACCGGCGGCTCGTCGACTCGGGGAAGGTTTCTGTCCATTCTGTTGGCTGCCGCTCCGCGCGTTTATTTTATTTCGTACTTCTGGGGCGGCTTGTTTTTGTCGCGCACCCATTTTGCGATGTCCGACAATTTGAAGCGCACTAACTTATTGTCCACCCTGACATGAGGTATGCGGCGATACTGCACCCATTCGACGAGAGTGCGTTCGTCAACTTGTATCATCTTGCTCATCTCGGGAATGGAGTAGAGCCGCTCTTTGGGCGGTTCGTTCTTTTTGCGGGCCATCCCTTGTTCACCTCGCCGCGTGTGTTTTGGCTATTCTATCACCTAACGCGCCTCAGTTCAATGTCAAACGCTACGGATTCGTTTTTTCGCCCGGCGCGCTGTTGTCTTTTCTGGCGCAAATCAGGATTCCATCATGAGCGGTGATCAGGTCGTAGTCATCCCTGACAAGTTTCTGTATGAAAGCGAAGAGGGGTTTCTGCGCCGCTGCGACCTCGTATTGCGGTTTGCCTTTTAACGCCGCCTCCATCCCTTCGGATAGAAGCGGGGCTTCGACGACAATCAGCTTGGGAGGGTTTTCGGCTACTTCGTAAATGAACTCTCTTATCCGTTCGTCCGCGTATCCTTTAATGAACAGCGGTTTGATAGTGGCATGTCTGGTGGGAGCGGCGCGGCCCGAAAGCGCGTACACAAGCGCCGAATCGCTCCAGACCAGAACCCGCTCGTCCGGGGTTGCATTCCGCGCAACGAGTTCCGAGACGAATTTCTTGTGAAACCATTCCATCGGGTCGCCGCCCGGACGCATCCAGCCTGAATTGCCGTGGGAATGAACCGGGGTTTGCGGGACAGCATGAAACGCCACAGCCGAGAAACTAATTAGGAATAAAGCGAGCGACGCGCGGCGTCGGAGCGCAGGAGCGGAAATGCGGCTCTCGTCGTAAAGAATTCCGGCTCCAAGCATGACGGTCGCCGGAAGCAGAAGAGATATGAACGACGACGGGGTTAAAAAGCCGGACAGCGGGATTGCGGCTATCTCAAAAAACAACCATGCCGCGAGGGACTGTCTGAGAGGAGCCGAACCGGATTCATCCGCCACGCGCTTTGCGCCGGAAAAAAACAAAAGAATAAGAGGCGAAGCCAGCGCCGCGATTTTTACCGCGCATAAAAAGCAGAAATCGAGTCGCGGCAGCGCCCCGGCGGCGGCTATGACATGCAGGTTCGAGCCTAGCGCCTGCGCGAACGGAGCGGCTACCCCGGACGCGAACAACGCGATGGCGAGCGCCGCAGGCGGAACGATAAAACCAGCGATGAAAGCGCCCGCCCTGCCTCGAACGGCGATAAGCCCCACAACGGCCAGAACGGCTTCGCGCCCGATGAAACAGGCAGCCGCTCCCGCCGCAAGCCCCGAAGCGAACGCCGCTCCCGCTCCGTCCCTTGCTGCGCGCCTCACAACCGACAGAAAAAACAGGGCCGAAAAAAGGGCGGCCCAAGAATGCGGCGAATTGGGAGCGCCGAAGCTTGTGAGAGCCGCAGACGCCATGAAGAACCACAGAGCCGCCGCGCCCGCCCCCGCGCGCGCCGCTCCGATGCCTCTCAAAATAAAGAAAACTGCCGCGCCCGCTCCCGCCAGCCACAACAACTCCATCATTGTGGAAGCGATGAACGTCGGCCCGACAAGATGCGCGAGGGCGTTTACGATGATTGTGCCCGGAAGGCGGTCGTACCACACATCCGCGTATGGAAGCCCCCCTTGCAGAAGACGCCCGGCGGCGTACAGGCTCAAGGATGATTCCGCATGCGCTATGTCTCCGGGAGACTCAAGGCGGAGTCCGGCGGCCACAAGCGCGCCGCAAAGGACGACTATCAGCGTCCTAGCGCCCGCGCTTAATGTCGGTTTCATTCCATCCATTTCCGGCTCCCGTTTATATCTGACATTATATAACATTAAGTAAAACCCGAATATTGTTGCCCTGCCGATTGGGTTTTGATATATTAAGTTTCAATGCGGTCTCATTAAAAAGATATTGGGAGCGTGAATATATGATGAAAAGGAATCGCAAGGCGAACAGAATAAGAAGCGCTTCGGCGAAACTTGTGGTCGCGGCGCTAGCGATTGCGCTGCTCGCCGGGTGTTCGGGCAAGCCCAAGAGCGATGACTCGTCAGGCAAGCCTTTCCCAAAACTCCAGCTTCTGTACAATATTTCTGAAAGCCACAAGCTAATTGCCGAAACCCTTCAACAGATGTGGAAAAAAGAGTTGGGCATACAGGTCGA
The DNA here is from genome assembly GCA_029573925.1 of bacterium. Classification (GTDB taxonomy): domain Bacteria; phylum UBP15; class UBA6099; order UBA6099; family UBA6099; genus UBA6099. The sequence goes on along the minus strand of JAKQBV010000307.1, from coordinate 2,682 downwards.
CCTCGCCAATGTCGAGTGGAAAACATATCTTAAGTCCCTCCAATCCCTCGACTATCAGATCGCCCGCGCGGGCTGGATAGGCGACTACCCCGATCCGAACACATTCCTCGACATGTTCGTCACCGACGGAGGAAACAACCAAACGGGATGGAGCAACGCTGAATACGACAGGCTGATAAAAGCGGCGGCGATGGAGGGAGACGCCGACGAACGCATGAAGATGTTCCACGACGCTGAAGAGATTCTGATGAAAGAAATGCCGATAATGCCGATTTATTTCTATGTGAATAAAAACCTCGTGAAGGATTTCGTCAAGGGAATGCATTTCAACATGCGCGACCTTCACATTCTCAAATATGTCTATCTTGAGAAAAATGGAAAAGTTCTGCCGCCGCAGGAGCAGGTGTTCCACTTCAACCTTTCTGCCGAACCGGAGACGCTCGACCCCGGACTGATGACGGGAAGCGTGGAGTTCACTATTTCGACGCAGATATTCGAGGGTCTCGTTCAGTACGACCCCGACACGCTTGAACCCATTCCGGGAATGGCGGAAAGCTGGGAGGTAAACGACGATCACACGGAATTCGTGTTTCATCTGCGCCGCAATGCCAAATGGACGAACGGCGACCCGGTCACGGCGGGCGACTTCGTTTATTCATGGAAAAGGGTTCTCGAACCGGAGACGACCGCTGAATACGCATACCAACTTTATTACATAAAGAACGCGAAGAAATACTATGACAAGGAAATTTCAGATTTCTCGCAGGTGGGCGTGAAGGCGGTGGACGATTTCACGCTGAAAGTGACGCTCGATTCCCCTACACACTTCTGGCTCGACCTACTTGCCTTCCATACCCTGATGCCGGTCAATAAAAAGTGCGTCGAGAAATTCAAGGACAAATGGACGAGGCCGGAGAACATCGTCACAAACGGGCCGTTTAAGCTGACCGAATGGAAACCCAAAAGCAAACTCGTAATGACGAAAAACCCCGGCTATTACGACGCCGCCAACGTGCGCTTGACGAAACTGGTCGCGTATTCCGTCGAGGACAACATCACGGCGATCAGCATGTTCGAGGCCGGACAGTCTTACTGGGTGAACACCATCCCGTTGCCGTACTCGGAGAAGTATATGAACGACCCGCAGGCAAAAAAGACGGATTTTCTTGCAGTCTATTATTACAGGTTCAACACGACAAAGGAGCCGCTGAACGACCCCCGCGTGCGCCGGGCGCTCAATCTGGCGATAAACAAGGATGAACTTGTGAAGTTCGTTACGAAATCGGGGGAAAAGACGGCGACGACGTTTGTGCCTTATATGCACATGAGAGGTTACGAGCCGCCCAAGGGCGAAGACTACAATCCCGAAGAAGCGCGTCGCCTCCTGCGGGAAGCGGGCTACGCGGTGAAGACTGGAAAATAACGGAACGGATTCCGAGGACGAATGCTTAGATATGTCGCCCGGCGGCTGCTGACCGCCATCCCGGTCCTGTGGATCATCGTCACCATCACTTTTTTCATGATGCGGCTGGCTCCGGGCGGGCCTTTTTCCAGAGAGCGCGTCATGCCGATCGAAGTGCAAAAAATGATCGAGGAGCGCTACCACCTCGACGAACCTCTTGTTAATCAATACTTTAGATATATGGGCAATCTGCTGCGGGGCGACCTCGGCCCTTCATTCAGATATAAAGACAGAACAGTGAACGAGATACTCGCGGCGGGCCTGCCGACCACCCTGCAACTGGGGTCTCTAGCTCTGCTGTTCGCGCTTGCTGTGGGCATACCCGCCGGGTGTTTGGCGGCCTTCCGCGAGAATTCCGCCGTTGATTATGCGGCGATGTCTTTTTCCATGGTCGGCGTCTCCGTGCCGAACTTCGTCGTCCTCTCAACGCTTATTTATTTCTTCGCCGTGAAGTTGAAGATTCTGACTGTCAGCGGCTGGGGACGCTGGGACCAGATGATATGCCCCGTTGTGGCTCTAGGCCTGATGTACAGCGCGTATATCGCCAGACTTTCCCGCGCGGGGATGCTCGAAGTTATCCGGCAGGACTTCATCCGGACGGCGCGGGCAAAGGGCCTGCCTGAAAGACTGGTAATCATGAGGCATAGCCTCAAGGCCGGTCTGCTGCCCGTAGTTTCTTTCCTCGGCCCTGCGGGCGCGGCAATCCTCACCGGCTCTCTAATAATCGAAACTATCTCTGGCGTTCCCGGCATAGGACGCGAGTTCGTCAACTCCGCGCTGAACCGGGACTACACTCTTACCATCGGCACGGTGATTCTATACAGCGGATTTCTGATTATATTCAATCTTGCGGTGGACATCGTTTACGCGTTTCTGGATCCGAGAATTGTTTACGAATGACAACCGAGCGCGGGCTGCGAAGCCCGGACCGAAAAGACATGACGAACAATAATGAAAAAAACAGCGCGGCGGCGGATGTCCAGCCGGTGAAAGGCACGAGCCTCTGGAAGGACGCGTGGCGTCGGCTGTTGAAAAACAGAATGGCGGTGGCGGGCGGCGCGCTGCTGATCCTCATCGCCTGCGCGGCGATCCTTGCTCCGGCGCTCACCCCCTACGCTTTCGACGAGATACACCTTTCCGACGGAAACCATCCGCCTTCGCGGGAATATCCGCTGGGAGCCGACCACCTCGGACGCGACCTGCTGACCAGAATCCTGTAC
>JAKQBV010000306.1 GCA_029573925.1 bacterium | reverse complement strand
CAATTCGCCCCTCTTCGAACTCGCGGAAGTTTCCGGCAATTCAATTAGAATCATTCTGAGAACCGCCGGGCTTATCCCCGACAACGCGTACATCAAATTCAATTTCGTCACAGGATATTATCCGATACGCGACAATGATTCGCCCGCGCTCGACTTCCTGACCCAACCTCTGATAACATTTCAGACGCGTCTTAACAACTACACCGACAACGACCTCAACGCGTTCATAAGCACACATCAAAACGAGCAACATCCGGCGGCGGACATCGACGAGTGGTCGGTCGAAGTTTACGAAAAATAGCGCCGCCCGCCCGACCCAACTGCTACCGTCAGCAACTCAAAACTCGAACCCGCGTCAACTTTTATCCAGCGGGACTTTTACCTCAATGTCCGACACCGGATACGAGGAACAAGGGTGGAAGACGCCGAATTTTTTCGCCGCCAGCCTGCGCCTGTCCGTCTCCGGGATGACGAAAACTTTCCCGTTCAATAGGATGGACGCGCAGAAGCCGCATTCGCCGGACCTGCATTCGGAGGGCGGAGCGATCCCCGCGCGCTCGAGAGCCACGAGCGCTGATTCATCCGATTTCGCCGGAATGACCGTCGTCTCGCTCCCGCAATGAACAGTCATCGAAAAAGATTTTCCAGCCGCGTCCGCCGGATAATCAGGATGAGCCGCCACATCGGCGGTCTCTCCGAAAACCTCCCGGCGTATCCTTTTATTCGGCAGGTCGAACTGCTTCAACTCGGTTTCGAGGAAGCTGTACATGGCTTGAGGGCCGCAGATGAAGAAGGATTTGCCCGCCGGGTCTCCGGCGAGTTTGCGGATTGAGTCGGCCGTGAGGAACCCGGTCGGCCCGCACCAAGCGGCGTCCGGCTCGCAGCACACGAAATGGACGCTTATCCTGTCCGGGGCCTGCGCCACAAAAGATTCGAGGTCGCTTTTGAACATGATTTCGTCCGGCCTGTTCACGCCATACAGCAGAGTGAATTTGACGTCTGCTCCGGTTTCGACTATGTCCTTTAACATCGAACGGAAAGGAGTGATTCCGCTGCCGCCGGCGAGGCCGACGATATGCCGCGCGTCGCGCAAAGGCTCGACGCAGAAGAATCCCGCAGGGCCGGAGGCTTCGATTTTCGTCCCCACGCGCCATTCTTTCCATGCGTGTTCGGAAAGGAACCCGCCGTCCTTCTTGCGGATGGTTATCTCATAGAAGCCGCTGTCGACTGCGTCCGCAGGCGATGAGGAAATCGAGTACGGGCGCGCAACGCGGACGCCTGAGATGTCGATTTTAAGGCTGAGGTATTGGCCCGCCCTGAAAACGGCGGGCGCGGCAGTCCCTGATTCCTTGTCAGGAACGAGCCTGAACACGCGGGCGCCCGCGGCTTCTTGGCGAACATCGGCTATAACGAGCCGTTGAAGTTCGGGGTGCAGCGCGCGGGCCAGAGCGGCCATCGCGTCCCCGGTCTGCGGCTCTGCGGACGCTTGCTTCATCCTTTTTTTGCGTTCAGGCAATAATTCCAGAAGCGCGGCCATGTCCTTGAGTCCGTCGAATTTTATCAGGTCGCTCATCGCGTCATCCTCCCAGTCCAGCGAGAGTTTTCAGGGCGGCGGACCGCCCGGATATCAGCGAGCTGCTGAACCCGTGCCCCATCGTCGCGAATCCTCCCGCGACCTCCAGCCCCTTGATGTATGATTCATCTTTTTCGGACAGTATTCGCGGGATTATCGAGTCCCACGGGTCAAGCTCATACCCGTAAATCCCGCCGTTGAAGGAGCGGGCGTACCGCGCGAACGTCGCCGGAGTCGCCACCTCTATCTCTTCCACCCGAGAGCGGATGTCTGTTCCGAGCGCGTCGTCGAACTGCGTTATCATCGCGTCCGCCAACCTGTTCTTAAGCGCGGCGTACTCTTTCGGCTTGACCGCGTCCCACACCCCCGGCTTGTAGAGTGTCGTCATCGAGATTATCGTCGTGCCCGGAGGCGAGCAGTCGGGTATGGCGTTGTTGAGGCAGATAGTAGCCTGCATGTCCACAAGGTCGAGCTTTTCCATGGACCCGTACACCGCATCCGTGTCCATCGTCTTGGAAATGAAATAGCCGTAGTCGTTCACGCCCAACTCAACCGGGGAAGCGTCGAGTCCGAGGTAGACGACGAACCCGGCCCCGCCCAGCTTGCGGGAATTGACGTTGCGCAACGCGGCTGCGGGAGCCTCGGAGGCCGGGCTAACCAGCGAGCCGTAAAGCTGCGTCGGAGACGTGTTGGCTATCACCGCCGACGTTTTGATGGTCTCGCCGGAAGCCGTGACCACGCCTTTCACCCTGCCCCGCTCCACCAGAACGCGATCCACGCGAGTGTTGTACTCCACCCTTCCGCCAAGTTCCCTGACGCGCGCCTCTATCGCGTAAGACATTTCCTGAGAGCGCAGCCTCGGTATCCATGCCCCGTAGTCGATATAGTCGACCAGCATCGCCGCCCAGATGGTGAAGTTCATCCGGCTCATCGGGATGCCTAAGTAGCACCAGTACGGATACAGCAAATCGACGGCCTTGGGGGGTATTCCCATTTTGAGGGTCACTTCGTCGACGGTCTTCGGCAGAGTGCGGAGGAACGTCACGACGTTGGAAGCGTTGCGCCGCGCGTCCTCGAAGGGGTCGGCTGACTCCGACACGAACTTCTTGAGGTCTTTAATTATGCGTTTCGGGCTGGGGTTGGCCGCAGTTTTGGCCAGCAGGCCGAGCGCGCCGCTAACCTCGCGGCACAGCGCGAAATAGCGCGTCAACGGCTCTCTGCTGCCGGGGACTTTCTCTTCTATCGCGTCTATGAAAGGGGCCTCGCCGAACGGAAGCCGCGCGTCCATCCCGCTGTCCGTCAGGATGACCCTGTACGCCTCCGGGATAGGAACCCAGTCGATTTCAACCCCGCCCTCGTCTTCGAGGAAACGCCGCACGCCGCCCTTGTTGTTTTCAGGGCCGATGCTGGACAACTCGTGAAGGGCCGCCTCGAACTCAAACCGGCCCCTGACGAAACTGGTGGCGAAACCGCCGGGCGCGTTGTGCTGTTCGAGCACGAGGGGTTTCGCCCCGCGCACCGCCAGCGCCAGCGCCGCCGCCAGCCCGCCGTTTCCGGCTCCGATCACCACAACATCGCACGCGCCGCCAATTTTGGCTTTCTTTCCGTCCGCCATTTCGCCGTCACCTCCGAATTTCGCTTTCAACACCGCTATGATATCCGCGACCGCTCCAAAAAGTCAAAGCTGCGCGGTCATTCTTCTCCTTCGCCGTTTCGCTCCAGAGTTTCTTTCAAGTCCGCCGCGTAAACTCCTGTGGTTGTGCCCACATACAATATCTTTCCGGCCTCGTCGTACGAAACCGCCCTCGCTCCGGCCCCCACTTTCAGCTTCGCCAACTCCTTCTTCTCATCCACATCATAAACCGACAAGTCGCCCTGAAAGTGCGCGAGCGTGAATAGAAGGCCCGCTTTCCGGTCGCACTCTATCTCCCGCACGCCAAACCCGGTCGGAATCCACCCCTTCCTTTCGAGAGTGAGCGCGTCTAGCGCGTCCACCCTCCTGTGAAGCGGCCTTGCCACAAGCAGCAACCCCCTGTCGGGCATCGCGCACATGCCCACGTTCATGAACCCGTTGAACGACGCTTTTATTCTTCCATAATCCTTTCCGTCAGCGCGATGCAAGAACGGCGAGAAAAACCAGTTGCTCGCGTAAAACGCGCCCGGCCCTTCTCCGCGCTCGATGGAATATATCCACCCGAAGCCGTTGCGAAGCGTCACGTGTCTCCGCCTGCCGCTCTTCAGGTCGTACACGACGATGTTGTTGATTATCTCCTGCGCTATCACCGCCGTGTCTGGCCCGGTCTTCTCGACATCGACCGTGTGAGACTCGAATATCTTTTCGTCGAACATGCCGGCAAGGTCGAGAGAAAGAGATTTAAGGCCGTAAACGCTCCCGATAAGAACCCTGTCGTGTTCGGGGAAAACTGCTATTCTGCGCGGCTCCGGAATGTCGTGCGGCGAAACTACTTCCGCGCCTGTGATGGCGTCGATGTAGCGCGCGTTCGGTTTGTCCCTCGACGTCACATACAGGCGGGACAGATCGCCGTCGTATTTCACATCGTACACCCTGCCCGCATCGCTTATCTTGCGCAGACCGCCCCCGCCCGCGTCTCCGGCGTTGATGATCTCCAGCGCAAACGCAGCGCATATAAGAGCACAGACCGGGAACGAGCATGCCGCAAGAGTTTTGAAAATGGAAGCCGCGCCGATTTTTCGCGAATCGCGCCGCCGCGCCGCGCGCCATGCTATGAATCCCGCGCACCCGGCAAAAAGCGCCGCAGACGATATCCCGGCGTCAAACCGCGACAGCGCCGCATATAGCCCCGCGCCGATGGCAACTGCCCCGGCTGCTTTTAAAATTTGCGCGCGCCTCGACACGCCGCCTGCGGCTGCCGCAAACGCTCCGACCGCAAGATGGGCCGCGAGAAAACTCAAAGCTCCGAGCCGTGTCTTTTCCGGGTCGATAAGAAATCCGGTGAAAACCCCTCCGAGAACAAACAGTCCGGCGTAGAACTTCGCCAACATGGAGGCGGCGCGTCCCGCTAACGACAGAATGGCTCCCGTTTTTCTCTTCAGTATTTTTCCAGCCAGCGCGGACAGCGCCGCGACTACCGCAGCGACCGCCGCCGCCGGAATCCCCGCCCACAACAGCGCCAGAAGCGACAACGCCGAAAGCGTGTAAATCAATATGAACAGAACCGGAGACGCATGCTCTTCCCCGAAATTGAATCCTCCGGGCGCGAGCTGCGCTACAATAGACGCCGCTACAATCAGCTTGATCGCCAGCGAGATGTTTCTTTCAGACAGAACGAATCTGACGAGTTTACACGACAGCCTGCCCGCGCCGCGCGCAAGCGCCGCAACAGCTCCCGCCGCTTGTTTCGCAAACTCCCTCATCTCGTCCCGCCCCCGCTCGCGCTCTGCCACTTCTCTAAATCAATCCTCGCGTATCCCCTCTCCGACGAGAACATCAGCAGGTTCAGTCCGCTGTCATATTCCATCCGCTTTATTTTTCGTCCGACGTTCACGGAGTCCGCTATCTCGCGTTTCATCCAGTTTATCCTGTAAATGTCGCCTGTCAGATAATTCGATGCGTATAGAAATCCGTCCGAGCCTGCCGCTATGTCCCTGACCCCGACGGGCGTCTTCATCCGCGCTCGGTCTTCGAGCGTCGCCGGGTCCAGCTCGATAATTTCCCCGCCGTTCAGGCTCGTATACGGAGCGGTTATGAAAACAGTTTTTCCTTCAGAGCCGATACAAATCCCCAACGGATAGACCGATATATCGCGCGTCCGCAACAACCTTTCGCTCCGGATGTCATAAGCTCCGATATAAATGCCGTTGAACATGTAAATGAAATACACTACGCCATCCGGGAAATCGTTGTCTCCACAATCGAGCCGCCATATCCCTCCCGCATCGGCTCCAGTTTCTTCGCCTCCAAGCCGTCGAGCGAGTAAACTATCGCCCGATTGTGAGTGGTCTCCCCGAAACCCGCGAAAAGCGTTCGCGACTCCTCGTCCGCTTCAATCCAGTACGGGCCGCCGAACCTGCCGTAACGATACTCCTTTATCTGCGTCATTGACTCCCTGTCGAAAACCAGCATCGCCCTGTCCTGCGGGCAAGCGAAGAACAACCTCCCCGTCGCCGCGTCCTCGTGAAACGAAAAAAAACCGCAGCCTATCGGGACTATCTCCCTAGTTTCAAAATCGTAAGAAAATGAAATCTCGTTGCTCGCTCCGATGTAAACCCTGCCGCCGGACTCGACCGCCGCGCGATATCTCTCCCGGAGTTGCCAGACGCGTTTGCCTCCCAGCGCCTTCTTTATCTTCTTCGCGGGTATGAGTTGCGCGCTTTCGTCGTGAAAATTGACGTAGTATTGGACGAAGGAAGGCTCAGGTTCGGCGGAGCGCTTGTCCGCCATTGAGAACATCGACGCCGCCACAGCGAACGCCGCGCACGATGGAATAACCGCCGCCTGCGCCGCCACGCTGAAGACCGGCCGACCCGTCTTCGCGGCCCAGAATACCGACGCGATTACAACCACCGCGAGCGCCGGAAAAAACCACTTAAACATCATCCATGCCACATAAAACATCGGCTGCCACAACGCCAGAGTGTGCGCGCATATCGCGTAGAACACTCCGAACAAGATGACCGCTCCCGCTCCTTTTCGGCTCGAAAAAGCGTCCACAATTGAGCAGATGATAAAAACAATGATATAGAAAATTCCTAAGAATATCGCCAGCGGTTTGGAAAGCGCCGCCAAACCGGGCAGAGGCGACGGAAAATGCGAATACAGCACGACAGGAACCAACAGAATTCCCCTCGCTGCTGCAAGAACGAGAAACCGCCCCGTCTTGAAAAAAACGCTGCTCTTTTCGGATTGAGAAACGCGCTTCAAGTCCGCCGCCTTGAAGACGAACACCGCGAACCTGACGGCGAGCAGGGAGATTCTTTTGAGCGCGGCGGCGGTTCTGAGAAGACGTCCGCGCGCCGCCCCGGCCCTCCCTGCAATCGCCCCTAGCGCGCCCGCCGCAAAATAAAGCGCCGCAGCCAGCGCCGCTAGGTATATTATCCCCACAATTATCTTTGTCATCAGACGGCTTCCTGTCGCTGACTGAAATGATACCGCCGCCCAAATCTTTTTTCAATCACGACTACTGTCTGCGGCGATCGAGGCCGCGTTTGCGGAAACCGCGCGCTCCCGCCTCCGTGTTGACCCCCGCGCTCCGACTGATATAATGATTTTTATGGAGCTTCGCTGAAATGGGAACCAAGCCCGCCGTCTCCGCTTCAAGGTGGAAGACCCTCGCCGCGCTCTCCGCGCTATTCGTCTGCTTCAACATCCTTCTGCATTCCATCGAGCCGATTTCAGACGGCGACTCTTTTGAGTACGCCGGCGTCGCGCGAAATATTCTTCGCGGCGAAGGACTTCGCGAAGACCTGCTTCGCTCTTACGCCATCCCCGACCAGCCGCTTCCCCACCCGGCCTCACAGAGGGCCAATCTATATGTTTTCTTCGTCGTCCCCTTCCAAGCCGTCTTCGGGGATTCCCACTGGGCATTCCTCGCGCCGTCGCTTCTCGGCATCTTCATCTTCCCTCTGGCCGTCTATTGGGCCGGCAGGAGGCTTTTCGGCGAAGACCCGGCTTGGCATGCCGCCATTCTCTCCCTATTCCTCCCTTCATTCCTGCGCCTCTATTACCTCGCCGACCCCGGACTCCCGGAAGTCTGGCAGATGATTTTTTACCTGCTGTTCGCAGTCTTCCTGTATGAAGAGAGATACGCCGCCGCCGGACTTCTCATGGGCCTCGCATACCAGTTCCGCCCGAACAGCGTCGCGCTCATCCCGGCAGCCCTGATATGGATGGCCATTCGGCGCAGGGACCGCCTGTTCTCGGCGGGGTCTTTTAAAATGTTCGCCGTAGCCTTCCTTCTCGTCTTCCCGTTCCTTGTCCGAAACTGGATGGTGTTCGGCTCCCCGACATACAACGAACAAATAGTCGGCGCGGCCAAAGTTTACGACGGGACGCTGCGCGAGCATTTCGAGGACGCCCGCATGTTCGCCGTGGTTTTCAACCACGAGGCGTATCACGGCGGCGGGCCTGCCCCTTCCGGCTCATTCTCTTCCAACTTCGCCGCCGTGCTGCTCGCCAACGCAAAAATGGCGCTCTTCGGCAAACAATCCGACATCCTTTACATCCCCGGCATATTTCAGACCATCGGCCTTCTGGCCCTGCCCTTCATTGTTCTCGGCGTCCGAGCTTCCAGAGGGTCGCCAGCGGCTTCTTTAGCCCTCGCCGTCATTCTGTTTCAGACAGCCATGCATGTCGTCATGATTACCTATTCGGACAGATACGTCATGTGCGTCGCGCCTTTCGCTTTCATGCTCTGCGGCGCGGGATTCGCCGAGTTCAGACGCGTCTTCTCCACCCGCCCATTGCTGTCTTCGCAAAAGCTCCCCGCCGCGATAATCGTCTTCCTAATACTATCGGAATCAGCGG
>JAKQBV010000305.1 GCA_029573925.1 bacterium | reverse complement strand
GAACGCCAACAACTCTTTGTTCCAATCAAGCAGCTTGAGGTCTCCCTTTCCGGGCGAGCCGGACCATCTGAATGACGGAGCCACTTCGAATCCCGGCATAATAAGCACGTCGTCGAACATCGCGTCCGCCGCGTTCACATCCGCGACATATTCTTCGATTTCTCCGGGCGACACATGCTCTCCGGGAACTTTCACCTTCAGGATGCCCTCGAAGGGTTTCACTCCGACATGCCAGTCCGCGCGGAGCTTGTCCGTCAATATGACGGCTTTGACCCCGCGCTCGCGCGCCGCGAAACCGAGCTGTTCGGCGGACATCGCTCCTCCGCTCCTCGCTGTGTGAACGTGGACGGCGGCTGGTATGTGCAGGTAGTCGGGCATCTTTATCTGCTCCCTGCCGCTCCGCAGAATTCTTTCCACCTGTAGATATCCTGTTCGTTATTTTCGGAGGAGCGGTTTTCATAAGCTTCCAACATTGCTTTAAACCGAGCCGCCTTTTCTCTTAGTGTCTTCTTCACGGCATGCTGTCCGGGCGTCAAGCCTCCGGCTGCCGCGTACTTCTCGAGCAGCTTGATCGCGTTCTCCGTCTTCTCCAGATTCTCTTTGTAGAAATCGGCTATGTCTCCCATGGCATCCTCCGTTAAGATTCTTTTGACAGCGCGGGCACAGTTTCCCGCCGTCTGTTTAATAAGACCTTTTCGATATCTTTTAGAGACTTGTCTATATCCGAGAGAATTCGACCGTAATCTCTGTCGAGCGCAAGCGAAGCAGGGGAAGATTCGTCCTCGCGATTTTCAAATATGCTGTTTTCGCATGCGGCAAGCTCCCAATCCTCCGTCAGGACTTCCATAATTTCCGGGGCTATTACTCTCGAAGCTGCTATTGTCAGTTCTTCATGTCTTCTTGTGTTGCGAGCGGGCATGTTCGGCGATGTCCTTTCGTTGAAATTCATGGCTTTGCCTAAAGATACGCACGCAACAATAATGCAATCCGCATGCCATGCGTCATTCGGGGGCCGCCGACAGAAAAAACGTTTTTATATAAGCCCTATTTATTTTTTCTTTTCATCGGCAATGCGCTCGGCGGTGTAAAAACGCATGGACAGGGTTACGATTTTTCAACGGCATGATTACAGGCGTAGCCTGTTTACACTGTAACTAGAGTCATACATGATTTGTTAATTATAGAATATGTGTGTTATCATGCCGAAAAAATAATATCAAGGTTAAATAACGCTTTTCAAATTCAGTGTTGCGCGATATGTGTTTGGCATAAGATTTGTCGTTTTTTGCGTGAATCAAAACTGTAAGGGATATGGCGATGCGGAGCATCAAGCAGGTTGAAATAGCGTGAAAGGTCGTCCGGAATAATGATTTTCACGAAAGACAATATTTACGGCGGCTCTCGATGTAAAATGTGTAAAGCAATCCGGTTGATGAGAAAGCGCATAAAGATGGCGACGGCGTATTCGGATTTAAATAGAATCGACATCTGAAAACTAGGGGCGCGGAGGGATAAGATGGAGAACGGGGCGTCGAAGATATTGTTGGCGGACAACGGGTCGGGTTTGGCCGAGCGTGTAGTCGATATGCTTGACGGCGCGAGAAAGGCCGAGTTGTTTAATTTGGAAACCGTCAGTTCTGCGGGCGAGGCGGCGAAGATGACGGTGAAATCGAAATTTGACGCCGCGCTTCTTGTTTTGGACGCGATGGAAGAAGAGTTGAAAGGGATAAGCGAGTTAATAGAAAGGGATCCGTCGTTGACTGTGATAGCGCTTTATGCCGAGTGCGACGCGGAACTCGCGGCTAGGGCCATTAAGAGCGGGGCGCAGGACTGTCTTTCTATCGAAAACCTGACTCCGGAGTTTCTGTCCGGCGCGATTCTAAGATCAATCGAGCGGCAGAAATTGCACTGGGATTTGATCCGCAGCAAAATGGACCTCCAAGTGAGCGAGGCCCGTTTCAGAAACCTGATAACCCGTAATTCAGACGCGATGCTGGCGCTGGACCAGAATGGAGTGGTGAAATTCGCCAACCCGGCGGCGGTTGCTTTGTTCGGCAGAACCCATGACGAACTTATCAACAGCGCGATAGATGAAATTTCGGACGATATGGAGCCTCGTATAGCGGATATCCGCCGCCCGGACGGCTCCGTAAGGCGCGTGGAAATGAAGTTCGAGCCTGTCGAGTGGGAAAACAGTTTCGCTTTTCTGGCTTCCATCAGGGATGTGACCGATAGAAAGCAGGCTTGGGACAGAATTTCAATATTTTCAAAGATACTCTACGAACTGAACCGGGTCTCCGAAGACGGCGTAGCGGCAGTAAAAAAGATACTGTTCATGTTGAAAGAACATTTCGGCATAGAATCGGCGGCTGTGCGGATGCGCGATGGAGAAGACTTTCCATATCTTGTTCACGATGGTTTTTCGGAAGATTTCATACTCACTCAAAACAGACTCATCGTAAGGGATGAAAACGGGTTTTCTGCGAGGGACGAGGAGGGAAATCCGATTCTGGAATGCGTTTGCGGAAAAGTCATTTCGGGAGCCGCAGTGTTGGACTCAAGGTTTTTCACGCCCGCGGGAAGTTTCAGGGTGGGAAAAGATTCGGACTGCGCGCAAGCGTCGGCGGCGTTCGGCGAAGGCGCGAGGCTCAGACGCAGATGCGTAGAGGAAGGATATCATACGGTCGTCCTTGTCCCTCTCCGCTCTGGAGAGGAAACGATCGGACTTCTTCAAATGTGCGACCGGGGCGAAGACAGCATCTCCGGAGATTCAATGGAGTTCCTCGAACAGATAGCCGCGAGTCTGGGAGTGGCTCTCAAAGACACGCTCACAAGGCGCGCGCTCGCGGAAAGCATCGAAAAATATCAGACGCTTTTCAACAGTTCGGGCGACCCGATTTTCATACATGACTTGTCCGGGCGCGCGCTGGAAGCGAACGACGCGGCTTGCCGCAAACTGGGATACGCTAGAGAGGAGCTTCTTGGAACGTCCATGGAAGAAATCTTCGCAGTCGGAATAGAGGAGCTTTTTTCCGGACAGGAAGCGAATCGCGAAGGAAGCGTATACGAAACATTGCTGGCATGCAAAAACGGCGAGAAAGCTCCGATGGAAGTGAACACCCGCATGATTCAATATGGCGGGCGCGGAGCGGCTCTGTCGGCGGCTCGGGATATTTCCAGAAGAAAAGCGGCGGAAAGGACGCTCGCGCGCCGTATGCGCCTCGAACAAACCCTTTCAATGCTCTCGGCAAGATTTCTCGGAGTCATGGACACGGATGAGGCTGTTAACGCCGCGCTTTCCGATATAGGAGAATTCTTGGGAGTAAGCAGGATGTTTGTTGTGAGAACGTTTGACGGCGTTTCTCCCGGAGTGACGCATGAGTGGATAGGCGGAGACTTGGCTCCGATTCGTAAAGCCGCCCGCTCGATTTCTCTGGATGACTGCAAGTGGACGATAAGTCGGCTTAGGAACGGAGAGCTTGTGGACGTGAAATCCCCGTCGGACCTCCCAGAAGATGCGGCAGGTGAGAATAGGCTGGTCCGCGAGGTGGACATGAAGGCGTTCGCGCTGATGCCGATGTTCACCGGGGAGTCTTTAACCGGAGCTTTGGGAGCAGGCGACCACAATGACCGCCGCGAGTGGGACGACGACGATTTTTCCGCCATTATCATGGCTTCCGCCATCATCAAAGGCGCTTTAGACAGGAAAAAAACGAGCGACTCTCTTATTGAGAGCCGGCAACAGTTGCAACTTGCCATAGAAGGGGCGGGCCTCGGCACATGGGACTGGAATATCCGAACCAACGAAGTGAAGTTCAACGACCTCTGGGCGAAACTGCTCGGCTACACGCTTGAGGAACTTGAGGCCAACACGGAAACATGGAGCAGGCTGACCCACCCGGACGACATGGAAATGGTGAACGAAAAGCTCGCCGAACACATAGCGGGCAAAACGCCGATCTACGAGGTCGTGCACAGGGCGCGGCACAAATCGGGCAGATGGATATTCGTGTATGACCGGGGTTGCGTAGTGGAAAGAGACGAGAGCGGAAATCCCATCCGGGTCGTGGGAACTCATCTGGACATCACGAACCGCATCGAGGCCGAGAAGGCGCTGCACGAGAGCGAGGAGAAATACAGACTGCTCGTTGAAAACTCCTCATTCATGATGTGCAGGTGGTTGCCGGACACCACGCTCACTTTCGTCAACGAGGCCTATTGCCGATTTTTCGGAATTGAACCGCAGAACCTTGTCGGCAAACGTTTCATCGACTTCATCCCTGAAGCCGGGAGGGAGGTTGTTTTTGGAAGAATCGCTTCGATGAGCAAGGACAATCCCACGCTCACTTACGAACACGCGGTTGCAAAGCCGGACGGAACAGCGTCTTGGCAGAGATGGACGGACACTGCGGAGATGTTCGACGCCGACGGCGGAATCATGGCTTTTCAGTCGATAGGCGAGGATATAACCGAACTGAAGAACGCCCGGCAGGGGGTGGAGGAACAGTACCGGGTGCAGACGGTGATAAACGCTATCCTGCAGATACAGTTGATGGGAGTTCCGCTCGAAAAAGCTCTCAAGTACGCTCTTCACGAAATAGTCTCCGTGGACTGGCTCGGAGTCGAGCCGGCGGGCGCGGCGTTCCTCGCGGACGCGGGAAAATCGACGCTGACGATGGTCGCCGACGTCGGGATGGATCCTGCGGTTAAGCAGATGTGCGGAGTCGTGAAATTCGGAAATTGTTTTTGCGGTCGCGCCGCTCAGACCGGCGCCATTCAGTTCGTTTCCAATCTGAGCGAATATCACAAGGAACTGCCTCCCGGTTCTGCGGACCACGGGCATTACTGCGTCCCGGTGATATCTGGCAGAAAAACCCTCGGCGTTCTAAATCTCTACGTGAAAGCAGGCACGAAACAATCGGAAAAAACGGAAAGGATACTCCAATTGTTCGCGGACATAATCGCGAGCATTATCGAACGGCACAAGGTGGAGAGCGAAAGAGACTCGTTCAGAGAACAACTGTTTTTTTCCCAGAAGATGGAGTCTATCGGCCAGATGGCCGGGGGCATGGCGCACGATTTTAACAACCAGCTCGCCATCATCATGGGCAACGCGCAGCTCGCGCTGGAGGATTTGAAGGAAAGCGACCCCGGCCGGCTCGAATTTAAAGAGATTATGACGGCTTCCGTCCGCGCGCGGGAACTCACGATGAAACTGCTCACATTTGCCAGAAGGGAAAAAATCAATCCTCAGCCGCTTTCCGTCAAAACGGTCGTTGAGGACGTCGCAAAACTTCTAAAAAGGAGCATCCCGAAAAAGATCAGCGTGCTCGCCAGATTTGAGGTTAAAGACAGCGTCGTTATGATGGACGTAAACCAGATGCACCAAGCCCTTCTTAATATATGCAACAACGCTGCGGCTGCCATGCCGGACGGCGGACACATCGTCATCGAACTCGGCGAAAGAGACATAGACGAAGCGGCGGGTATTACTGTTGAAACAGCTCCCGGCAGATACTGCGTCATAAAGGTTTCGGACACCGGCACGGGAATGCCCCCTGAAGTGACGGAAAGAATATTCGAACCGTTCTTTACCACAAAGCCGCGCGATAAAGGAACCGGGCTTGGGCTTGCCATAACATACGGCATCGTAAAGAATCACGGCGGATTCATAGAGGTGGCTTCCGAAGTGGGAGTAGGAACCTCATTCAGCGTCTATCTTCCCGTCGACGAGTCCGAAACCGCCGAAACGCAACTCAAAGAAGATGATCATCTTTTTCAAAGAACAGGAACGATCATGGTGGTGGACGACGAGAAGCTGGCGCTGAGCGTCGCCGAAAGAATGCTCCGGAAATTCGGGTTTGATGTTGTCGCCGCTTCGAACGGACCCGACGCCCTAAAAGCGTTCAAACGGCTGAAAACCCAGATCGATCTTGTCGTTCTGGACATCATAATGCCCGGAATGGACGGAGCGGACGTGTTCAGGGAGCTGAAAACGCTAAACCCGGACGTCAAAGTAATTCTCGCTTCAGGGTACAGCGTGAACGGGCAAGCCGGGGCGATTATGAAAGAGGGCGCGGTCGGATTTGTCCAGAAGCCGTTCACAATCTCCGAACTCGGCTCCGCGATAAACCATGCTTTAAGCGGCAGGTAGCCGTTTCAAATGTTGTCATGTCAGCGTAATTATTATTTTCTAATCAGAATAATAGCTCATCTTGATATTCCACAATAGCCTGTGTGTCCCGGAGCCGGATTAGGATTCGAATAGCGCGGCTCTTCGATGTATCCCGCCATTTACATGTAGCGTCATGGCTAACCAGATTTTGACTTTTCCCTCATTGAAATAAACGTTGCGCTTTTCAGCCTGAAAAATAAAAAACAGAGATTTATAAGCGAGAATTGGCGCGACTCAAAATTCGTTAGCCGTCCGTATAGCCATTGGCACGATTATTGCATTTTACGACGGCGTGGAAAACAAACGATGTCGAGGCAAAGAACATGATAAGGACAACTGAATCGTGGGCGCTGAAATGCAAAGCCGTCTCATGCAACGAAAGAAACATGTCGCGAAAAAGGAAGCACAGAAGACATTCGCTCAAGACAATCTCAAGGAACCGGAGAGTCCGGAGACTTATAACAATAACCCTTATACCGTTTATGGCGCTGTTCGTTTATGCGGTCATCACGCCGGTTGTCGCGTCCCCGCTTTTCAATGAAATAGTTGTCGGAACGGCGCATGCCGCCGGAGCGTCCGCCAAGCCGCCGAGCGTTGATTTCAACGCGCTCAAAGATATTGTCGCGGTAGTGTCGGCTCCGCTGGGATTGATTCTGCTTGCGATGCTGCTGGCCGCTTTCACAAGCGCGCGCTCGGTCGCGACGCGGTGACGCGCCGAGGACCGGAACGAATATCAGGGCCGCCGCCGTTTTTCGGCGGCGGTTGAAAACGCCTCTTATCCTCATTTCCTCTTGGCGTCTAACGCCATCTTGGCGGGTTGCAGAGAATCCGCCCTTTTTTTATTATGACAAAACCGTTTCTAGTTGAATGCTAAGTGGCTTTTTCTGGAACTAAGCGCGCGCAAAAACTGGAAAACGCGTTAATCGTCCAGACACTGCCGGACTTTTCTAGCTAAGTTTTCCACAGTGAATGGTTTCTGGACGAATCTGACTCCTTCTTCCAGAACGCCGTGATGAGCTATCACATTTGCGGTGTAGCCTGACATGAACAGAGCGATCAAGCCGGGTTTGAGAGACGCGATTTTCTCTGCGAGTTCGCGCCCGTTCATCTCTGGCATGATAACATCTGTGAGAAGCAAATGAATAGCTCCCTTATAATTCTCCGCTTTGCTTATGGCTTCCGTCGGAGTTTCAGCCGGTATAACCGTATAGCCGAGACTTTCGAGGATTCTCTTGCCAAGTTTCAGTATGGCCGGCTCGTCTTCGACAATCAGGATTGTTTCTTCTCCAGTAGGCGCTGGGCGGCGCTCCGGCTGTGTCGATTCCCGCTCGTTGTCGACCTTCGACTTGGGCAAACATACTTTGCACACGGTTCCTTTCCCCAGCTCGCTGTAGATATTTATGAAACCTTCATTCTGCCTTACTATTCCATAAACCGTCGCCAGCCCTAAGCCGGTTCCTTTTCCTGTTTCCTTTGTTGTGAAAAACGGCTCGAATATTTTTTCGCGCGTTTCGGCGTCCATCCCGCACCCGTCGTCGCTAACCACCAGCATCACATACTCTCCCGGGGCGGCTTCCGGCTTGCTTTCACAGTATGCCTCGTCGACAATAATGTTCTCCGTTTCAACCATTATCTTTCCCGTCCCTGATATCGCGTCTCTAGCGTTCACGCAGAGGTTGGCTAATATCTGGCCGATCTGTACCGGGTCTATCTTCGTCTTCCATAAACCGCGGCCCGGTTTCCAGACAAGGTCGATGTCTTCGCCGATGAGAGTCCTGAGCATTTTAATCATATTCTCGACTGTTTCATTTATGTCCAGAATCACAGGCTCCGCTGTCTGTCTCCTAGCGAAAGCCAAAAGCTGCCGTGTTAGATTCGCCGACCTTTGAGACGCCTGAAGTATCTCGTGAAAATTCAGTTTCAGAGGCGAATCCTCCGGCAGGTCGAGCATAGCCAGTTCCGAGTTCCCGATTATTACGCTCAACATATTGTTGAAATCGTGGGCTACGCCGCCGGCAAGTCTTCCGATTGACTCCATCTTTTGCGATTGGGTCAATTGCTCCTGTAGCTTATTCTTCTCGTCTTCAGCGCGCTTTTTCTCGGTTATATCCTCGAAAGTGGAGTAAGCCTGAAAAGGGGTTGTTTCCCCTTCGTTGAATTGGGGCGTAGCCGTGATGGACAACCATACGTATTCGTTCATTTCCGGATGAAATATGCCTCTTATGACAGGGCCTATCTTTTTTCCCGTCCGAAGCGCCTCCATCGCGGGATGCTCTGTTCCGGGAATCGGCTCTCCGTCCGGCTTTATCATTTTCCAGCGGGGGTCCATCGAAGTTCTTCCCTTCATCTGGTCTGAAGTCAATCCAAGAATCCGTTCGGCTGCGGGATTCGTCGATATTATGGCTCCATCCGCCGCTTGATAGACAATTCCCTGTGACATCGTCTCGAACAACCGGCGATGCGCCTCCTCGCTGACCCGAAGCGCCTCTTCCATCCTTTTTCTCTCGGTGATGTCAACGCAAGTGGCAAGAACTCGCTCCGCTCCGTCGATGACGATGCTCTTCAGTTGCACCTTTTCCCAGAAAACCTCTCCAGACACTTTTCTACTCATCCATTCAAAACTTTGCGGGCCTTCCTGCGCCGCCTTTCGTATCAGTTTCAGCGCGTTTTCCAACGAATACGGCGGCTCATCCCAGAATGAGTTTATTTTCAGTTCATCAAGAGACGAAAATCCGTATGAGACATAGGCGGTCTTGTTGGCGTCCAGCAACTCGCCGGTTTCTCTGTCGTGTATGAAGATTGAAACCGGCGATTCTTGAAACAGACTTTTAAAGCGCTCCTCGCTTTGAGTCAACTCGTCGCCTGCTTTCGTCAGGCGCGCGGTTCTCGCGGCTACCTGTCGTCGCAAAAACAGAATCGTCGCCCCAGCCAGCGCGAGAAGAGCGGAAATAATCCCGAGCGACCACGGCATGTATTTTGCCATTGCTTGATCAGGCTTCTTTTCCATCCAACGGCTGATCGCGCGATAGTATGGGGAGCCGGACTCGTGTTTCCACGCGTCTAAGCAGCGGTCTATCGCTTGAAGATATTCGGAGCTTTTCCCTTTTGCAGTCGCAAAATATAGCGTCGCCATGTTGAATACAATGGCGGTTTTCGCAAGATTAAAATTTTTATAAATGTAGTCGCCGAAATAATGGTTCGCCACCGCGGCGTCGGCGC
Source organism: bacterium (assembly GCA_029573925.1). GTDB lineage: Bacteria > UBP15 > UBA6099 > UBA6099 > UBA6099 > UBA6099. Next base: position 7,228 of record JAKQBV010000305.1, on the reverse strand, counting down.
GTCCTTCTCTAACCGCTGAAAAAGCCTCGTCGAGAGAATCCACTGAAACTATCGTCACTTCGTATTCAAAACCAGCAACTATCTGTTGAAAATATTTTTGTTGTATCGAGTCGTCAAGCAATGCTATCCGCTTTCCGTTCAAATCCGACAATCTTTCAATTTTGGATTCCGGTTTCGAATATACCTGCGACCAGCTTTCCAACACTGGCGTTTTGTGGAAATCGAATATCTGGTCCCGCTCGACGGAATATGCCACATCCGGCATCAGGTCGATCCGGCCTTCTTCAAGAGCGCGGAGACATTCCTGCCACTCACATTTTACATATTGCAGCTTCCAACCCTCTTCTTTCGCAATTTCACTCAAGATATCCACAAAGATGCCTGCAGCGGCCCCGTCGTCTTCAGTGAATATCTTCGGCTTGTTTTCATACAGGCCCACTCTCAAGTTTCTCGGCTCGCCCGCTCCCGCCGGCAGCGAAATATACGCGCAAGCAATCAACGCTAAAATAACTCTGCGAACCGTTGTTTTTAACATCTCAATCGCTCCTTTGCCCGGCAAACCAGAGTGTCCCTTCGGAAACCACAATCGCGCCACTGCTCAAGTAATAATATAGTGACAATTATATACCGTATTTATCCGAATTGTCGATGTTCACATATTGATAATGGAACGTGTTTGAAATAACTTTCGAATAGACTAGTAAAGAACTGAGGGCAGAGCCGCGCAGAAGCGTATCCGCTCGATTTAGACAGAAGAACCGGGGTGGATGTAACCTCGGTTTTACATTGTTTTTCGCGGGTTACTCTAATGCCGCCCGATATTTTTGTGACCAAAAGCGGCGACAAAATAAATGGCACAAACAAAGCGAATATTGCGATTCAGCGGCGATAGTTCCGGGCTTTGGCATGTTCCTTGCATTAAACCTAGTCGCAAGAAAAAACGAGACGAGAAATAAGCGAAGGGAGGAGATAAATAGATAAACGGCGCAGATGACTGCAGCGCGCCGCAACGGAATCAGAAAAGATTCCAAGCGATCCGCGCAAACGGATCGAAGCCGAATTTCCTAGAGGCGGCGCGAATAAATAGCCTCTAACTTGGAAGCGGCAATCCACGGAGAACGCGAAAGCGTTCCCCGGAAAAAAACTCGGCCGTCCTAACGGCCGGAAAACCTAACGGAGGAAAGACAAGTGAAAATGAAAAAAGTATTTTTATCAATCGCCGCAGGACTGATGATCAGCCCGCTCGCCGCCTTTGCGGCGGCAGACGACCAGACGGCGGATATCAGCTTCAATATTCCGAACATGGTCGTGCTCAATATCGATTCGGGCGACGTGGCCGTTCCTACTCTTGCGGATGTTTCTTTCGCGGACCTGACGACCGGAGAAGTGGAATGGATCACGACCGGCGTTCTTTCCGTAGACGCCACGGAGGACTGGAAACTCGAAGTGGCCTCGACGTCCGTGGCCGACTACTTCGGCGGCACGGGCAACGCGACAAAAGCGCTTAGCGATCTAGCCATTAGCGTAGACGCCGGCTCCAACTACGTGAACTTGAGCGCCGTTGACGCTACATCCCCCGTCGAGCTGATCGCTTCAGGCGTAGGCCTCGGCGTGCCGGGCGTCGGAATAACGTTAGACGCCATTCAATACAAGCTTGCTTTGGACGCGACTCTCGATGTTGCGGGAACCTACACGGCGAATCTGACTTTTACCGCGATCACGAACTGATGGCGGCGAGTTAAAGGAAGAGGGAAAGTTGCTTCCCTCTTCCTTAAACCCCCGGGCGGGCTGCGCGAAACAGACCGCCCGCCCGGACGGCAACCCCGAAGATTCTAAAAGTAGGAATTAGGGATCAGGGGCGACAGGAAGGGAATGAATCCGGAGGATAGTGAAATGAAACTGAAAAAAACGTTGATAGCAATCGCGGCGGGACTGATGCTCGGCCCGCTCGCCGCCGTCGCCGCGACGGACGACCAGACTGCGGACATAAGTTTCAGGATAAGGAACATGATTTTGATCAATATCGAATCCGGCGACGTAGAGACCCCGGTACTTGCGGATGTCACTTTCTCTGATTTAGCAGCCGGTGAAGTGGAATGGATCACGACAGGCGTTATGTCGGTCGACGCTACTGAAAGCTGGAAATTGCAGATGTCATCGACTTCCGTGGGGGATTACTTCGGCGGAACAGGAAACGCGACGAAGTCCCTCGGCGACCTCGGCATCAGCATAGACTCAGGCGCAAGTTACTTCAACTTAGACGCAGGCGACGCGACGCTTCCAGTCGAGATTATTCCATACGGAACAGGCCTCGGCGTGCCGGGCGTGGGAATAATGTTGGACGCCATAAGGTACAAACTGATGCTCAACCCGGCGCAGGATGTGGCTGGAACCTACACTGCCAATCTGACTTTCACCGCGACCACGGACTGACACGCGGAATGAACCGGGGGAGGAAACAATCTATCTCCCCACAATGAAGACGCCCCGGCCCGATGCTTGAAGCGCGAGGCCCGGACAGCGCGAGAAGAAATGAGAGGATAATGAGATGAGACTGATGAACAATCTGAAAAAAGCGGCAATAGCGGCAATCATGTTTGCCGCTCTGAACGCGGCTCCCTCGGCGGCGTTCTCCGTGCTGCCAATGAAGATCGAACTGAACGCCGCGCCGGGCGCGTCATACACCACGTCGATTGTCATAGACAACTCAGGGGCCGGCGAGCTTCAAATGGGCCGCGTCTATATTCAGGACTGGGACAAACAGCCGTCGGGAAAGGACGTTTATCATGAGTCGGGCGAAGTCGACCGCTCATGCGGAGGCTGGATAACTCTGAGCCAATCTCAATTCAACGTTCCCGCCGGGGAAAAAGCGGAAGCAAGATTTTCCTTCTCCGTCCCTCAAGACGCTTCCGGGCTTTACTGGACTTTCATCATGGTGGAAGGAATGCCGACTCCGCAGAAGCCTTCATCGGAAGACGGCAGGTTCAAGACGGCGATAACGACTAATATGAGATACGGCGTCAGGGTTTTTATCAATGTGAAATCCGGCATCGCGGCGCGGGGCGAGCTCTCGTCTCTGACGGTCTCTCGTCCGGACGCGCAAAGCGAATTCAAGGACTTTCCGCTGGTCGCGAACATCGGGTTCTTTAACACGGGCAACACTCTGCTGACTCCGCACGGCGTGCTTGAGGTGAGAACGCTTGCAGGCAAAACAATACATACGGCGGCCGTGTCTTACGAAAAAAAATATGTCATTCCCGGCCGGGAGAGAATAGTGACCGTCCCTATTGAAGCCCGGCTCGCTCCGAACGAATATGTCGCTCTTGTGATAATGGATTACGGCGGGGAGAAGCTTGTCGCCGGACAAACCTCCTTCGCTTCTAAAAACATTTCGACCACGGCTCCGACGGGATATGAAATCGACCGGAAATAATGACCGGAATGCGGGTTGAGCGCTCCCGCGGTCACTCACAAGACCGGCGAAAAGCCGGAAGCGCCAAGAGGATAATGAGATGATTAAATCAAATCAAATTCGATTTATTATGTCGCTGACAATAGCCCTCTGCGCCATTTTTTCCGGCGCGGGCAGGGCGGACTTCCGGGTGGAATTAGAGTCCGGATCGGTGGGGTTCGGCTCGTTGACGAAAGAAGACCTTTACGCGGGTTTCGTCGAAGCCGGCGCATCAGACGGCGTTTACGCTCTGCGAGCGTTGATAACGGACGACGAAAACGCGGGATGGACTCTTTCCGTCAGGGCGGACATGGCGGAATTCACTTCGGTTTTCGCTCAGAAATCATGTGAAGACCTTCTCTGGCGGGCGGACGGGCCGGAGCCTTATATTGCTCTAACGCAATACGACGAGCCTGCGGCCTCCGGCGCGGGATCGGATTATGTTGACATCGATTTGAAGCTGTTGGCAGGTTGGGGCGACCGCGCCGACTCCTACGGCATCGTTCTGGTCTTCACCCTGACGTCGGACTGAACGGAAAGGCGTGATGAAACAGTGATTAAGCGCCTTCTGAAAACAACATCCACGACAACTCTCCTGCTGATAGTCCTCGCCGCCGCGTCGGCGTCGGCGGCTTCCTTTGTTGTCTCTCCGATGGACGCCGCGACAAGAAAAGTCAAATCTTTGGAATTCGTGACGGTCGGCTTCACAGCCATCCTGAACGAGGGCAGCGCGCGCGACTTCTCGATATCGCTCGAAGCCGGGAACGGGGCGGATGTCGTGGGCGCTCCGTCCGGAGTTTTCCTCTCCCCCGGCTCTTCGGAATCTTTCGCAGCGACGGTCATGGTCGCGGCGAACGTCTCCGCCGGTCAGGTCATTCCGATTGTCGTCACATTGTCAGATTCTTCGAACCCTGCGCTCTCCGGCTCTGCGAGGGTGGAACTTTCCGTGGACAATCCGGTGTGCGCCGAGTTTGTCGAGCCGCCGGCAGAGATGCTCTTCGCCAACGCCAACATATCCAAAGTGTCCTTGAAAATTAGAAACTGCGGGGGCGATTCGGAGACCTTTGAATTGTCCGCGCATCCCGGAGCCGGAGTGACGGCGCACGGAAGAAAGAGGTCCATCGATATCGCTCCCGGAGAAACAGTCGAGAGTGTTTTCAACGCTACCATTTCAGGCGACGCCGCGAACGGAGCTTCTCTGACGGTGAAGCTGTCCAAAGACGGTTTTACTGTGGCGGAAACCACTTTATTCGCCAATATCGCAAGGGAGACGAAAAGCGTAAAAATCGTCGAGCGCAAGAGCGTGGATGTAAGGCTCGCCGTGGGACATTTGATGCGTTCCGGCGCGCGAGGTTCGACGTCCGTCCAATTGACCATACCCGGTTTCGAAGAAGGGGATTTCGCGATGAGAACGGATATCGGGATGCAAAGGTCGGAATCCGAAAACATGAGGGTGAAGAGGCAGACGCATGAGTTCAGGTACGGCGACTCCAAGCTTTCGCTCGGCAACCAGCGAATGCAGTTTTCGAAGCGGACGCGGAGCAGAGAGTTCCGAGAGGGTTGGATAGCGTCCCGCGCTTTCGGCTCGAACGAGATACTTGTAGGTTCCGGGGGCGGATCGGGCGATGTCAGGTTTGTTAAATGGAACAGAAGCGCGCCGGAAGGCGTCTCAATCGGCGTCGGCAGGCTTTGGAATGAAAACCCGTCGCCCGGAGTGTCCCGCATGACGGCCGACTCGCTTACGGTCGACTACGCCGACGGCGACAATATCACGGTTAAAACAGAGTTGGCCGCGACAACGATAGAGAACGAAGCCGGAGCATCCGCTTCAGGCTCGGTCGCGGGATTCGAGGGCGAGTATAGAAACGGCAAAATGAAAATCAAAGCGTTCGGCCAGACGGGCGACAAGGATTTTCAGTCGAACGGCCCGACGAAGGAAGTCGGACTCAGGGGCGAATGGAAAATGGGGTCTGGCGGGCGCGTGTCCGCCGACTACAGAAAAGGAACCAGCTTCCGCGCGCTGTCTCTTGATCCGATGGACGCCGCGCGTCCCGGATACGACCACGAAACTTTCTCAGCGGGCTTTTCCCGCTCGGCGCCCGGCAGAATTAGCGCTCGATTTTCCGCCAACAGAAGAAGACGCGATATCGCAAGGCCCGACAACCCGCTTCTCTCCGAGCCGCTGTCGGAAGACTTTTTGAGGTTGAGTTTTTCAAAAAAAATGAAACCTTTTGATCTAGCGCTCGGCATCGACTCAGGCGCTCGCGGCTTCATGGGCGAAAAAGGCGGATATGGCAAGTTCGCGTTCAGCGCGGGATACAAAAACAAATCCACAAGAATCGCCGCTGAAATCAATAAGACTTCCGGAAGGGGAAGCGGCATACCTGCGTTCAGCAGCGAACAGGCTTTTTCTTTTAACGCGGCATATGCGTTTCCGAACAAGAAAAACACGATTCAGGCGTCTTGGAGAAGCGGAATGGTCGAGGACTCGTTCGATTCCATCCCGATAAAAACAACTCGTTTTTCATTTGGATTTAATTCCAAGCTTGCGTCGGACTCATATATCGATCTTGCGTATCACGCCCTGAATTCCAGAGGCGTCGCCGAAAATTTCTTCTTTCTAAAATACACGAAAGATTTCAAAATAAGCATTCCGTACAAAAAGTACGGAGCGGTGTACGGCGTGGCGTTTGAAGACCTGAACGGAAACGGCGTCTTCGATGGGGACGAGAGGCTATTGAGAGGGTTGGAGGTCGTATGCGGGACGGATCGCGCGACCACCGACTCCGAGGGCCGATATGAGATATCCGCTCTTGTTCCGGGCAGATACGAACTGCGCGTCGCTCCGGAAACCCACTCCGTCAGACTGTCGCCGTCCCCCGCGAGCGTCGGAACAATCAAAGTGTCGTACAACTCCCGCATCCGCGCGGACATGGCCATGCTCCCTGTTTATTCTGTCAGCGGGCGCGTGTCGGTGAAAGCCGACAGCTACTTCGCGCGAGCCTCCGGCGTTTCTCCTGAAAACCTCCGCGTCGTCCTCGGAACCGGGGAGGGCGATATCGCTTACGCATTTACCGACGCATCAGGATTCTTCTACTTCGAGAATATAATTCCCGACACTTACCGCGTCGCGCTCGACCCCGAATGGATTCCGTTCAGGGCTGAAATAGTCGGACCTTCCGAACACATAGTCCGATGCGAAGGCGGCTCAGGCTGCGATCAGTTGGACTTCACGATTAAAGTAAAAGAGAAAGAGATTTCTTTCAAGGAATTCAAACCCGCTCCGGCGTTTCTCCCGGCCAGACTTCTCCTGCTGTCTGTCTCCGATTTCGGGATCAATACGCAATGCTATTTGTGGAACGGCGCTCCGAACATCCCGCCTCCAATGTTCGTCAACCCCTGCAGGACGCCTTGATACGCGCCTGTCAAAACTCTCTTTGCTTTTGAACATGAAAACGCGACTTGAAGTCAGCGGGTTGCGCGCGGCGGACGGTTTCGCGGCATATTCTCTGCAACTTGCCGTCAGCCGTCTAATACGTCTCTGACTTTGCGGGAGAAATCCTCGACGTTGAACGGTTTTGATATGAAGTTGATGCCTTTATCCAGAATGCCGTGATGAACGATGGCGTTCTCCGTGTATCCTGACATGTACAAGACTTTGATGTTCGGGCGCAATTTGCGAATGCGTTCGGCGAGTTCGTGTCCGTTAACGTCCGGCATGACGACATCCGTGATAAGAAGGTCCACCGGGTTGTCGGCGTCCTCGCAGATGCTGAT
>JAKQBV010000285.1 GCA_029573925.1 bacterium | reverse complement strand
ATGCATGAAGGACATCTTTGGTACAGAGTCGAGGTTTTTCTGTTGCCTTCAATTCATGGGTAACACCTATTCCCCATTGGGTATTGCCTTGAGTGCAACCATTCTTATTAGTTAATTTATACAGTTCCATTTTGCCTCCTTTTAGTTCCCACGGGGCAGGCTAAGGGGCAATATGTTGGAGACTTCCACACCATAGACGATGCGGGCACATAGTGTCCCCCTTGGCTTTTCGGTATATTTGGCGATATACCTATCCTTCTAAAAATTGTGCGGGCATTTTGTCAATCTCTCTCAGGCTCCCCGACCGGATCGCCGCTAGTAAAAACCTCATCAAAAATAACAGCGTTTTCATAACGAGAATTTATTAAAACCTCACCGTCGTCTACTCGCCATTCAGACCAAAACTGAATTGAAGCATTGTAATCACGCGCATCAACAAATTTTTCGTGGTAGTCTTTCATTTTTTATATCCTTTGTTACATCGGACAAGTGAAACCTTGCCAGCTGCAGTCCGGCACCTCAGGATTTTTGCGCCACTCGGGGGCACCGTATTGCTCGCACTGCCACCAGCCGAGAAGAGCCCTATTGCGTCTCAAGCCCGCGCCGCACAGAGGGCAAACACCAGATGCCACGATCGAGCGAACATTCTCATAATACCGCCGGCTAGCCTCAGCCTTGGCCTCAGCCTCGGTTCGCCGCGCCGCGCGCTTCGCAGCCCGCTCGGCCTTCTCAAACGGCGTCATCTTTCTTCTCATATGACCTCCTTTGCATCGACATGGATTAACCATCCCTTGATTGTTGCCGCTCATCCTTAGCCTTCTAAACAAGGATACCACGGAATAAAAAAAAGTCAAGCCTCCGTAACACATAGTCTTTCTATGGGTTATGCAGAATTAAAAATAAATAATCGCCGGCCTCGGGGCCGAGGGGGCCGCCGGCCTCGGGCCCGCCGGGGAAGAGGCCACGCTCCGCCCGGGGAAGAGGCCACGCTCCGCCCGGGGAAGAGGCCGCGCTCCGCCCGGGGAAGAGGCCGCGCTCCGCCCGGGGAAAAGGCCGCGCTCCGCCCGGGGAAGAGGCCGCGCTCCGCCGGGGCCGCCGGGGCCGCCGGGGAAGAGGCCGCGCTCCGCCGTGGAAGTATGTCTATAGATTTAGTAGACTTTGTGGTCGACGACGAACAATAAAAAAGGCCGGCGCTCAGGGCGCCGGCCACGGCGGCGGGTTGTATTGAATGAGCAGTGAGCGGCTATTCGACGATGGTCTTCCGCTTCCGTTCACAAAGAAGGCAACTCGCATCTCCGTTTTTGATCTCAGCGACAACGCAATTGGGGCGAAGAATAACTTTAACTTGTCCGGGCCTGTAGTTGACCGCCTTGAGCGCGGAGAGAAGATATGTCACGCTGAAATTTTTCTTGACATCGTCTTCAAGCTCGCCGCACACACAAAGGCCGACGGCCTTTGTTTCTACCAGCTCGGACGAAAAAAAGATGGCACGGGGAAGATCGGCGTGGACCTCAACTTCAACGCATTCACTTTTGCTTTCGTCGACAAGCCTAATCGCCTTACTCAGCTCGCGAATGCTGGAAAAAGAAATCTCGATCTCGCCGTCGCGATTGATACCGGCTGTTGCCGACTCATAAAAATGAGGTACGTTGAACTCAGCATCGCGCGCAACAACACGTCCCTGATCGAATCCGTAGCGGAACCAAGAGAAAACAACCGTTTTTTCGTCGGCGTTATGAGCGACGCGGATGATTTCATCCGAGAGAAGCTCAGCCGCGATCTTGCAGGCCGCGAGCGGCGTTGACCAAGCAGCGTTGTCGTCGCCGAAGGCGTCAAAGTCGCTCGCGCGAAAAACCGTTAGCCTCTTGCCGTCCGTCGCGGTCATAGCGTTTTTGCGGAAGCCGACGGCCCTAAATTTTTTGTAATCCCAAAAGGTTTTGTCGGCGCCGGCGCCGACGATCGCATCGGCGGCCTTGACGCCGGAGCGAAACTGAAGCCCGCCGACTGTTGCGCCGCCGCGCGCGCCGCTTTCGCCGACGGACGCCGCCTCCGGAAACGCCACATACTCGCCAACTGGCATCTGCTCTTGAAGCGCAGCGTAAGTTTCGCCGCCATCGGAAGTAAAATTGATTTTGCCGTCGCGCTCAAAGACCTCGACTGCCGATCCTTTTCTGGAAGAAAGCGCCGCAATAAGGCCGTCGAGATCAATCACGATCTCGAAGCCGCCGTCCGGCCGATAGGTGTAATCCTCGGTCTCAAAAACCCTAACGGCGAAAACGCTAAAGTCCGACCAGCGGAGCGAAAAGGCCTCAAAATCGCTCTTGCCGAGGCTTACAAGGACGGTCTTAGCCGTCGTGATGGCACGGGACAAGCCGCCGCGCGCGGCCCTGAAAGCCTTCGCCGACTTGATAACCGCCGCAACCGTCGCCGCCGAGAGAATGACGCGCTTGTTCATGTCTACTCCTTTGTGTTCGGTATCCGGTCTTGTTGTAGGGCCCGTCGGCTGTGTCCAGCTCGCACAGGCCCACGTCGAGAATGTTGGTTATTTTCCAGCCGTTGAACATTCATCTGCACCTGTCATGTGCCAGCTTCGCATACTTCGGGTTCAGCTCGATCATTACGGCACGACGCCCGTTTCGGCTCGCTATATAGCCGGTGGTGCCACTTCCGCCGAAAGGGTCCAGGACGGTGCATGGCACGGGCAAGCCGGCGCTGCACTTGCAGCCCGGTTGCCAGCCGACGGTTGTATACTCCCGTGTGCCGGCCCGGCCGGACCATATGCCAGCATCTCTCGGGCCATCATTGGGTCCGCCCCGGTCCCTCCTGCCTTTGGGATTTGCCTTATCCACCACCCGCTCCCACGGTTTGCCGCACGCCGGACAGCAGCCGCGCTTGCTGGTGCCGGCCAGGATGCACAGCTCCGCGAGGTCGGGCGGCATCACCGCGAAGTGTGCGCCCCTATAGGGTTTCGGCGTAATCGTCCAGACTGAGCGACGGTTGCGGTATGGGTATGTCCTCGCGTTGCTCGGATTAATTACCGCTCTCAGTTGCCCGGAATCGCCCATCATGGCGGCGTAATCTTCTGGCTTCTGTCTCTCCTTGCGGTTGTCGTCAGGGTAAACGCTCTCTTCTTTCACCGCCTCCGCGTCATAGTAATACCGGCTCGACTTCGACAGCAGGAACACATACTCGTGCGCCTTAGTGCAACGGTCCCGCACGCTCTCGGGCATTGGGTTGGGTTTGCTCCAGATAATGTCCTGCCGCAGATACCAGCCGTCGGCCTGGAGGGCGAAGGCGACTCGCCAGGGGATGCCAACGAGGTCCTTGGGCTTGAGGCCGCTTTCACGGAGAGTCGAGACGTTGCCGCGATCCAAGGGATATCGCTCCTTCTCCTGGATGTAGCTTTTGGACCCTCCTCCG
>JAKQBV010000280.1 GCA_029573925.1 bacterium | reverse complement strand
TATGAACATGATTCCTCTGAAAACCCTTTCCCAATATCTTTTCACATGATACGCGCCGAAAGCGGAAGCGAAGCTCCGCGTTCGGCGCTAGCGTGAAATGTTTTGAAAGGGATTTTAAGGGAAAATTTTTTCAAAAGTTTTCCCTTAATTTTCCCCATAATAAATTCCCATAAATTTCCGGCCGCGCGATTGCTTTAATGCGTTTTTGATTTATCATTATCTTGTCACGCTGAAAAGACGGAGAAACCGCGCGGGCCGCCGCGCGACGGGAGCGCAATAATGGGGCAGGACAAACGCAAACATCCCAGACTCGACCTCGATTGTCCGGTCAAGTACAAAGTGCCCGAACAACTGGAGATAAGCATAGCCAGCCTGAAAAACATAAGCGGCGGCGGCTTGGCCTTCATGTCCGAAAAACACGTCGAAGCCGGTTCCACCATTGAAATGGAGTTCGCCCTTCCCGGCGACTCCGAACCGTGCGTGGCTCGCGGAGAAGTCAGGTGGAGCGAAACAATGGAGGAGTCCGAGGGCCGCTTCACACATCGCGTCGGCGTCGAATTTATCGAAATCTCCGAAAAACGCAGACAAGCCATCACCGGATTCGTCGTCAACCGCCTCCGCTCTCAGGTCAACCGCGAGATCAGGGACGAAAAACCCCCCATCAACAGGCGGCTCTCCATGCTCGTTGTCGACGACGACCGCGTCGTGCTTAAACTCATAGAAGAAATCTTCAAGGACAGCTTCAACGTCATCACCGCCCGCGACGGCTACGCAGGCATCGAAAAAGCCCGCGAATGGCGCCCTGATATCATTCTGCTCGACATCGTCATGCCCGACCTAGACGGCTTCTCCACCCTCATGCTGCTTAAAGACTTCCCCGAAACCGCCAATATCCCAGTAATCATGCTCTCCGTCCTGCGCCAGAAAAGCAAAATCTTCCAAGCCGTCCAGCACGGCGCCCACGACTACGCTCTCAAACCCTTCACCGCCGAATCCCTCCTTCGAAAAATCAGAAAAGTCCTCGGCGAATCCGTCCTAAAGCAACCCTGACGCAGCCTAGCGCCGCCAGCATTTCCAAGCGGGCGAGCTTCAGTTTTACAATCACGAACCCGTTGGCGGGTCGGCCATGCGGACCGCGCGAACAGCGGGGCAGATAAAGAATTTGCGCGTAGCGACGGAGCTAAAAAAGCGCATCGGCGTTTTTGTTGATAAAAGGCAACAAAACGGACATTGTGAATGATTTCACAAGCCTTGGAGTTGTGTAAAGTTTTTTAATTCCCGCCTATACAAGGGTTATTCGCTTTGCGATAATTGCATTGTCAGAAAAAAAGAAGCGGTTCGCACAGGAACCGCCTAAGGTGTCGTAATAGACACTAAGAGGAAATTGAGGATTTAAGAGGCCTCGTCAACGCGCGCAACACTCTCCGCGCGCGCCCAGATCGAAATTTAAGATTTATCCGCCTTTCAAAACGCCTTTTAAGGCGTTATTGTGTCTTTTTAACAGCCTCGCCGCCCTAAATACCATCCCTCAGCCATCCGGCTGTCTTACAATGTAGGGATTCAATACCCCAATTATACCAGCTTCTTTTTAAAAATCCAGACTTTTTTTAATTTTTGACCTAGAGGTCAAACCGCCGGATTGACGCCCCCTGTCAGGCCGGTTAGACAGGGGGCGTCCCGGACCGTGTCCCGCCGCTCCGACTATGATGCCGCGGAGACCCCGGAGAACCTGATGCCCCGCAAACGTTCCCTCGCTGACTTTAACAACATTCCCCGGTTCATGGCCTCCATCGCCTGTGATGCTGATGGAGCTTCGAGACATTCAAAAATCTGTAAATTATCATTTTCGCCGCCAGCTTCGCTGTCGCAGCCGACGGTTATAACAAAAACATCCGGATGAAGCTCGTTCACTCTGCGGATGAACTCAGCCTGTTTTTCGGGCCGACCGTCTGAGAGAGCCAGCACGAAATCAAACCCGCGCTCATTGAGTAGTTTCAGGGCGATTGAAAGCTTAGATGTCGACTGCGCGCGCCACCCGGCTTCGCGCAACTCGTCCGTCAGGGCCATGCGCCTGAAATCCATCGTTCCCGCTATGAGCGCCGAACCAATTTCTCTCATCTTCGAATCTCCCTTATCGCCTCGCATCGGCTGCAAAATCCATTTCTCTTATCATGTTTTCGAGGACGGAGGAGTCTATCGGCTTCTTGAAGAAACTCTTCGCCCCCGCCTTTATCGCCCTCGCTATCATGTCGTACTCGCTGTGGGCCGTCATCGCCAGCACGTTCGCTCCCGGCTTCTGCCCCATTATCCTGCTCAGCGTCTCCACCCCGTCCATCCCCGGCATCACCAAGTCCAACAGAATCACGTCATACCTTCGGGAAGTGACTTTTTGCAGGGCGTCGAACCCGTCCTCCGCCGTGTCGGCTTCAAATCCTTTGACGTTCAGCAGTTCGCTCAATCCTTCCCGAACGAATCTGTCATCGTCAATGACCAGCACGCTTTTCTTTCTTTCGTCCATTCGGGCCTTCCCTCGATGATCTTCTCCTTATATAAATCAAAACCTGTGCCAACCTTTCATAATACGAAATATTCTTTTTACAACTGGGTTTTATATTTTTCGATTGCTTTGAGAAAAGCCGGGGTTGCATATTATGACAAAGGCTTTATACATTGTCTCAATCCGGCACGTTAAGCTTTCTTTACATGGGTTTTAGGGCCTTGTTTTCCGGGCTTTTCTTGCAGTTGTTTGTTAACTATTTTTAACATCGGAGCGGCAGCAATACAAAATTGATATTGTAAGATCTAAAGTGAATTATGTTTTTTGATATTATTTTAATGGGGGTATTTACTTCACTAAGGTTACCCCTG
>JAKQBV010000279.1 GCA_029573925.1 bacterium | reverse complement strand
AGGAGACAATGTCGATTTCGGTTTACGGCCACAAAACCTCGGAAGAAAACAATGAACACGAAAAAAACCTCGTCAATAGCCAGAGTTATAAGAGCAAATCGTTTCGCAAAAGAATGCTGCGAGATGGTTTTGGAATGTCCCGGTATTGCCGCCTCTGCAAAGCCCGGTCAGTTCGTTCAGATGAAGGCATGGGAAGGCTTTCAGCCTCTTTTGCGCAGACCTATCAGCATAGCCGGAGTCGTTGATAGATCGTCTCTCCTTTTATGGATTAGAATCGTAGGCCCCGGTTCCAGACTGATAACATCAAAGTTGCCCGGAGACGAGATCGAATTGATAGGCCCGTTAGGCAACGGATTCGAGCCTCCGGACAAAAACGAAAAAGTTTGGATGGTTGCCGGCACATTGGGAGCCGCTCCATTGCGTTTCTACTCCCAGCTTTACGGCGCAGGCGCGGATTGCAGATTCTTCTACGGCGGGGCCGCCTCATGCGATATGGAAGTGGTTGAAGACGCCGAAATTTGCAAAATGAACGTTTGCGCCACAACCGAGGACGGCAGCGCGGGACAAAAAGGGCTTGTCACAGACATTTTAAAACCCGCGCTCGATGAATCTCCTCCCGACAGGATTATCACATGCGGGCCGAAAGGAATGATGAAAGCCGTTGCCGCGCTTTCCGCCGCCGCCGGAACAAAATGCGATGTTTCCCTCGACTGCTTCATGGCATGCGGATTCGGAGCGTGCATGGGTTGCGCCGTGCCGATATTGGACGACGGCGGAAAGAGATACCTTCACGCGTGTTCCGACGGGCCTGTCTTCGACTCGGCTGTCATCGACTGGGAGGCCTTATGAGCAACGTTGACATGACAGTCCGCATCGGCGGCCTTACTCTTAAAAATCCCGTGCTTGTGTCTTCCGGAACTTTCGGATATGGCCGAGAATTCGCGGATTTTATTGATTTGAACAAACTGGGCGGAATTATCACGAAAGCAATCACCCCTAAACCCAGAGCGGGAAATCCCCCGCCGAGAATCATTGAAACCCCTGCCGGAGTTCTCAACGCGATAGGCCTTGAGAACTGCGGGCTCGACGTTTTTATTAAAGACAAACTGCCGTATCTCAAAGATTTGAGCGCCGCGATAGTTGTAAACGTCGCGGGAGCATGCGAGTCCGACTACGTGGAAGTCGTTTCATCGCTGTCAAAAGAGGACGGAGTGGACGCCTTTGAAATCAACATATCCTGTCCGAACGTAAAACATGGCGGCATCGAATTCGGGACAGACGCTGGCAGGGCAGGGGAGTTGGTCGCAAACCTGCGCTCCGCCACGAAGCTGCCTTTGATAATTAAGCTGTCCCCCAACGTGGCCGATGTTTGTGAAATTGCGGCGGGCGCCGAGGCTGCCGGGGCAGACGCGTTTTCCCTTGTTAACACTTACCGGGGCATGGCCATCGATATCGCCAAAGAACGTCCTGTTTTAGGCAATAAAATCGGAGGACTATCCGGCCCGGCTATTAAGCCGCTTGCCCTTTATCAGGTTTGGAAGCTTTATCAATCCGTCAAATTGCCCATCATCGGCATGGGTGGTATAATGAACCACATTGACGCCATCGAATTCATATATGCCGGAGCGTCGGCTGTGTCCGTAGGGACAGCTAACTTTATCGACCCGTCCGCAAGCGTCAAGATTGTTGATGGACTTTCTACTTGGCTGGCCGAAAAAAGCCCGCGCGGCTTTGAATACTTTATAGGACGAGCGCACAGAGCCTGATCGAGCGCGAAACCGTTATGTCGGAAACAAAAGAAAAAAAGATTCGAGTGATGGTTGTCGAGGATTCGGCCTACATGCGGTACGTGCTGTCCGAAATCCTTTCCGAGGCTCCGGATATAGAAGTCATTGAGAAAGCCAGAGACGGTTTGGACGCTCTCGAAAGGCTGGAAACATCTCTGCCGGATGTGATTACTCTCGACATACAGATGCCCCGAATGGACGGCTTGACCTTCCTATCCGAATCCCGGAAAAAATATCGCATTCCGACCATCATGATAAGCAGTCTCACTTACGAGGGAGCCGAGGACACTATTAAAGCGCTTGAAATGGGCGCGGTGGACTTCGTTCCGAAACCGTCCGGCGTGATGTCTCTGACCCTTGAGGACATCAAGGAGGAAATGATACGGAAAGTGCGAATGGCTTCATCAATAAAGCCGATGCTGCTGCGCGATCCTGAGCCAGTAATCGAGCCGGAGGAGAAGGCACATCCAGTCGCCGATGTCGACGCGCCTTCCGACGCAGTCACGGAACCAAAAGCAGCTATAAAAGCCAGAATTCCGCTCCCCGAAAAAGTTTTGACGCTGAAAAAAGTGGTTGTCATAGGGTGTTCCACCGGCGGTCCTCGCGCGCTTACAGAGATAATTCCGCTTCTTCCATCCGATCTATCGGCATGTGTAATTATCGTTCAGCACATGCCGCCTCGGTTCACAACTTCTTTGGCCGAAAGACTGAATGCGATTTCCGCGATTAAAGTAACCGAAGCCAAAAATGGAGACAAAGTAGCCCCCGGAACGGTCTATGTGGCTCCCGGAGATTTCCACATCCGGGTCGGTCGCTCCGACACGATATATCTCAGTCAGGAATCACAGAAACACGGGGTTCGGCCTTCCGTCGATGTCCTTATGAAATCAATCGCCGAGACCTATGGCAGAAAAGCTCTCGGTGTCGTGCTCACCGGCATGGGAGTTGACGGCAAGGAAGGCTCTAAAGCAATGAAAGATGCAGGCTCCACGATTTTCGCCGAACACGAATCGTCTTGCGTCGTCTATGGAATGCCTCGCGCTGTTATCGAGTCGGGTTGCGCGGACCGCGTTTTGACTTTAAGCGTGATTGCCGACGAGATTATCAGGCATGTCGAAGGCTGAAAAAGATTTATTTTTGTGTGATTACGGATTTTTTGAATCCGACTGACTATTACCAAGAAAAACGAGGATATTATTTATGAACCGCCGATTAAGAGCGTGTTTTGATGTTGGTTGAGGTCATTTATAAGATGTCGGCATGGAGCTTCAAATGAACAGTCCATCAATTCTGATCAGATTTATTGCTCTATTTTCGCTGACTTTTTTTCTGTCCGTCCCCGTTTTTTCTCAAAATCCAAATGTTTCCATCAGTCTAATTTACAATTTTTCAGACGAAGAGCTTGCGTCAGAAATTGAAAAATTTAAAGACGCGCCTTACAAATCAGGCGGGTCGGACATCGATGGAGTTGACTCGGTCAACCTCGTGCGAAGGGCGTTCGGCAGGGTAGGAGTAAAATTGCCATCATCAATAAGAGACATTTGGACTTTCAATGGCCTTGTTGAAATCAAAACGGATGAGTTGCAATTCGGAGACATACTTTTTTTTAGATCATCGAGCGATAAAACCGCGCCGGATCAAATAGCCGTCTGTATGGGCGATGGAAACATGATGGTTGCAGATGCCGTAAAAGGCCGTGCGCTAATCGAAAAATACAACAACAAGAAATGGAAGGAAAAACTGTTGGGAGCGCGTCGCGCTCCTAGACATCCGGACGGCGTGAATGATTCATCCGTCGAAGAACTTGATATTCAGGCTCTCAAAAAAGCGGGAGGCGATTACTTAGGCGCGCCTTATCGCAGAGGCGGCAGAAGCAAGGACGGCGTCGATAGTTCCGGCCTTTTAGTGATTTTGTTTGCGAAATCGGGCGTCTCTCTTCCTGACGGCCAAACCGCGATTCAGTTTAAATCAAATAAACTGCTGAACTCATCTCTGGACAATATCAAATTCGGAGACATTCTGTTCTTCTCCAGTTCCGATGATTCCGTTCCTACACATGCCGCCATCTATTGGGACAATCGCACCATGCTTCGAGCATCCGAAACAGCCGGCAGAGTCGTTCTAGAAATTATCGATAAACCACTATGGATGAATACTTTGGTCGGGGTTAAAAGTTATCCAAAGATTAATAATCATTCAAGAACAAAAAGTCATCCCAAAGTCAAAAAAACTAAAGAGGCGGCCTCCAACGAAGAAAACCTTGACGGATTAGATATGGACAAGCTTAAACGCGCCGGAGAGAAATTCATCGGAGCGCAGGTTCTCAAAGGAGCTGTTTCAACAGAAGCCGTTGATTCCTCAAGCTTGCTCTATTTGGTTTTCAAAGAAGCGGGCGTCGCTTTGCCAGCAAAACCCGTTTACGCGCAATTCATGTCTTCCAATCTGGAGAATGTTGAATATGACTCTATTCGGTTCGGAGACATCCTCTTTTTTGACACTGCGGGGGATGGAAAGATTAATCATGCGGGAATTTATTGGGGCAAAAATAAAATGATTCACGCAAGCTCGTCCGCAGGGAAAGTCATTTTATCTGATATTTCTATAGCATACTGGAAAAATGTTCTTGTCGGAGCTAAAAGAATATCCAAATCCGAATGATGCGTTTATAAATGGCATTTCGGTTTTTTGCGATAATATGAAAGTTTATCAACGCATCAATTGATATTATATAAAAAGGGCATGGAGGATATAATAATGAAAGCAAAATTAGCAATTGCCGTTATTGTTTTTACGGCTTTTTTCGCGTTTTATTCAACGACAGACGCTTTATGCTGCGACAAAAATATCATTTATGTGACACATATCGAAAATAGAGCAATTCAAGATTATGACAGGTATTGGGGATATCCTGAAGATTTCTCTAAAACCGTCACATTTATGATCGCGTTCAGATTGATGTATGAAACAGGTAAAACGATAAAGATAGTAAACGTCTCGGACTCTTCACTTTTCGGTTCCGACGAAGAAGAGCTATTCGATACCGCCGAAGCAAAAAAACTCGACGGGGTAGGGGACGGTTGCTACATTGTCGCCGGTTACATTTCCGAGGCGGTTATCGATACCTCTCGCTCTCTAAAGCTGGCCATTGGAAGAAAGAAATATGCTATCTATTCCGCCATGCATTTGGCATTTGCGGATTTATCCACTGACAAGATACTTGTTAGCGACGGATTTGTGGGAAAACACGAAACCAGCACGATGCCCAATGAATTGATAAATAGAGATCGCAGACAATTCTTTCCGACAGATCCTGTCGAAGCAGGCGGAAACGCGCTTGGCATCCCTTTTTCGAGGATATCTTTCGATTTTGCCCGTTCCGTCAAGCAGGTAATCGCCGTTAATTAATCCGAGCGGATTCATTCATGTTGCAGCGATGCTTGCAACTGACCGGCTTAACCATTATTCTATATGCTTGATATGACAGCGTTTTCGATCAAAGCTTTGTTGCTATTTGCCTTAACGGCTGTGTTGACATTGGCCGCAAACTGCGGCTCAGGCGGAACCAACTCTCAGGATGTTCTTTCTCCATCGCCTGCGGGACTGCCTCGAACAACAGTTGATATTGTCAATAACAACGGTCAACGCCTGCAAATCATCGCTGAAATCGCGTCGACCCCAGAACAACATTCACAAGGCTTGATGTATAGAACTTCCATGGCTGAAAACGAAGGAATGCTGTTTGTTTTCGATACGGAACGAGTTCTTAGCTTCTGGATGAAAAACACATACATACCGCTCGACATGATTTTTATTGACTCTGAGCATGTAATTATCGAGATAAATCATAACGCTCAACCGGAAAACACCGTTCCTTTTACCTCATCAGCAGCCGCACTGTATGTGCTTGAGGTAAATGGAGGAGTCTGCGCAACTAAAAATATTAACGTTGGTGATTCTGTTGAATTTGACTATTAACTCGACTTGCTATTCATTATTCTTAACACATCGACGTTTTAAGTTCTAACGTTAAATGTGACCTCTATCACTGTGAATATATTTTTTTGATGCGATATTGATTTACATATAGATCAATGATATAAAAGACACGGTATATATAAGAAAGAGTGGAGATCAAAATGAAAATAATAGGTGGAAAAGCTCTGGCCGGGGCGATTCTTGCCACGATATTTAGCGTGAGCACGGTTTTAGCCCAAGAAACGAAATTAGCCCAGAATTTGCCCGGAACTCAAACAGCGCCCGCTGTCGGCGGAGACATACTTAATCCGCTTCCCGGCGAGAGCATTCTCGATCAACAGCCAATGATTGCCGTGAAACTTCCTTCTCCGACGCCTCCTATAGATCCAAACACCATCAAGCTTTTTATGGACGGAGTAGATGTCACAGCGGAAGCCACAGTCAGTTCCGAATATGTATTCTACACATCTCAGATACCCATGAGATTTGGATCGCATAATGTATTAATAGCCTATGAGCAGATATGCAGAAATCACGCTGCCGCCGTGGAATGCGCAGATGTAACCGGTTGCTCATGGAACGCCACTTCAGGCGCATGCGAAACAACTTCTCCCACTCCGCCAGTGTCTTGGCAGTTCATCATCACAAGACAAGCCCCAGTTCGGCCTGATAAAAAACCCGCGACCGGAAGGCCGACGCCTTCTCTCGACGCCAAATCTTTTACCGGCAGATACATGGTAAAAGTTATGGCTATAGACATAAACGAAGCCTCTCGCGCTGAAAACGGGTATTCTACGGAATCTTACAACAGGTCCGATTTCCGGTATAAAGAAGGATACAATACGACCGGCAGTTTGGATTTTACAGACAGGCTCGGACAAAGAACGATTATAGGCCACTACGATAGAACCATAGAACAATTGAGGAATCGCGCAAACGATAAATTCTCCCTCAATTATGTGGACAAAAAATCAAACGTGATGGTCGGCGATTTCTACATGACCGCTAGAAACTTTTCTCAATACGCTATCAGCGGCGTCCAGATAAGAGGCATTCAACTTCAAAACTCAATCGATAAACACAAAATAACGACTTTCGCCGGTCGATCTCAAGAACCGCATGACGGAAGATATTACAGAACAACGTTTGGTATTAAGATCGATAAAAAACATTCCGAAACACACGAATTCCGGCTTATCTCGCTCCGTTCCAAAGAATCAAACTTCGAAGGAGCTTATTCATATCCGTCCTCCGACTACATAAACACCTTGTCTCATACTCTGAACTTCAACAAGAAACTCGTCGCTTCGACGGAAGCCGCGACCGGACGAACAAGCAAAGCCGGAGACCCCGATCCGGACAATTCCGGCTCGGATTCCGCCATCAACTCTTCCATCACTTACAATGGCAAACCTTACTATTTAAAAGCAGGCCGCAGAAGAGTGGGAACTAACTTTAATCCAACAGTTCTCGGCACTTTTACTGAGAGAGATCGCGAAGGCGGCTACGGCGAATTCAGATTTGAAAGGCCATCTCGAAAGCTTTTGATAAATTCAACTTTCGACACTTATCACAATAACTTGAATCACACCGCCAACAATGACATCTCAGATCAGACCAGAAGCGGAAGAAACATGCTCACTCTTAATTACGGCTGGATTCTGCCGCAGGTTCAAATGACCTATAACAAACTCTATACGAAATCCAAATTCGATCTGGGATATCCTGACACTCAACGCAGCGAATCAACAAACTCATCTCTAAGGATTACCAAGGAGTATCATGACACGAGGCTTTTCACTGGAACAAGGTTGATAGCCTCTTTCTCCAGATACGACATTGACAGGCTCGCGTACTCAGGAGCCACATTCGACCCGACCCTCAGCAGCGTTTCCGACTACAACCTGCGTTCAGATTCAACGATGTGGAGTTTCGCTTCCCGTTATAAAGCTTTCATGAGTCTTTCATACAGCAATTCTCTGAATAAATCATATAGCATATCGACCACTTCTCTCACTACAATGTCCGACACTAGGACCACTACGGATTCTCTTGCGGCTCAATTCAACATCGTTCCCTTTAAATTCATTACTAACTATCGATATCGAAGATCGGCTAGAACCACGCTCACTTCCGACCCGATTACTTCCGCTATGAGCGTCTCGTCATCGCCGATAGATTACGAACACACAGTCACTATGGTTTATTATCTGACGCAGAAAAAGAAAATCAGCTTTGAATTCAGCGATTACGACAAGAGCTTCCGCGCGGCAGCCAACGCCGGACGGACATACGACCTGACTACTTATGAACTCGGATATAGCGTGGACTTTTAGTCGTGTAAGAGCATTAACCATCGTCGGTTTTTGCGCAAGACTCAATGCTTTAGCTTGATTTCGCTGATATAAGGATTAATGTCGCTTTTCTTTGCCTGAGGAGCTTTAGTTGAAAACTCATCGTTTCTAATGGATAGCAAATGTTTCAGAATGGTTTTTGAATAGGCTTATGTAGCCGACACATGGGAAACAACTTTGATAAAAAAGTCGTTTTAGTAACCGGCGCAACGTCGGGAATCGGAAAAACCATCGCCGAACATTTACATTTTAAGGGCTATATAGTTTATGGAGCCGCGCGCAGACCTGAGCACGTTTCCACACCTAGTTTTCCTGTATTAAAATTGGATGTTACTTCAGATGATTCCGTTATGGATTGCGTCAATCGGATAATCAGAGACGAAAAAAAAATTGATGTATTAATAAACAATGCCGGATTCGGAATCGCGGGACCTATCGAGGAAAACTCTATTGAAGAAGCAATGGCGCAGTTCGACACGAACTATTTCGGCGTTGTTAGGATGTGCAAAGCTGTTATTCCTCACATGAGAGCCGCCGGTCACGGACTTATCATCAACATAAGTTCCATAGGCGGACTAGTGTGCGTTCCTTTCCAAGCTCATTACTGCGCAAGCAAATTCGCGGTCGAAGGCCTTTCCGAAGGACTGAGGCTCGAAGTGGCTCGCTTCGGCATCAAAGTCGTTCTTATTGAACCCGGAGATTTTAAGACAGACTTCCCGTCTTGCAGAAGAATCGATGATATGTCTAAAAATGAAAGCCCGTATAATCCTTTTTTTATGAATTCAATCAAGATGATGGAAAAAGGAGAGATGTGCGGACCTGAGCCGACTCCGATTGCTCTTACGGTGGAAAATATTATTAAGACAAAATCTCCGAATTTACGTTATACGGTTGCGAACATGCCTCAGAATTTGATTCCGCCGCTAAAACGATTGTTGCCATGGAAGATTATTGAGAAAATTATCGCAAAGAACTATCGACTTGATATTTAGATTTTGGGGGTATTTACTTGACTCAGGTAACCGCAACATATAGTATCTTGAGTGATGGAAGACTACCCGAAAACGCTTATAGAATTTGAGAAAAGATTTTCTACGGAAGAAGCGTGCCGTGATTATCTGTGCCAACTGCGAT
>JAKQBV010000276.1 GCA_029573925.1 bacterium | reverse complement strand
ATACAGTTTCCAGCCGCGGGATTTGATATAGTTCTCGACCTGTTCCTGCTGAATGTCGAGCGACAGCCCGTCAACCTGCGTCGGCGTGCTCACTCTGCAGTATCCCGCCGCAACGATTGCCTTCTCGCTCATTTGCGCTCCCGAAAGACCGATTTCATGCCATGAATAGTAATGGATTCTGTAATATTAATCAAGCTGTCTGTGGAATAAATAAGCTTTATAATAAAGCCAATAATCGTTAGCAGCTTCGTCTATACATACTCGCGACGAAACGTTTCAAAAGTTTTCCCTTAACACTTAACGTCTTTCCTTGATTCTTTGAAACCGTCTTTAGCCTTCGGCTATGCCGCTGCGGCAGGCTGGACAGTTTCCTTAACCTCGTGGCCTTTGCTGGTGGTGAGTATTATGACGCCGGCCACAATGAGAAGGACGCACAAGAGTTGGATTGGGGAAATCGACACCCTGTAGATCACGAACTCCAGAACCATAGGCATGACAATCATGAAAGAGTTGACAGTCGGCACGATTACGATGCCGCTGCCGTGGAAGAAAGCGATGTTGGTGAACACGAACGCGCCGTTTCCGAGGAAGAACCCGATTAGGAAATAGAGGGATATTATCGTGTAAATGAAGGGACGTCCGGCGTTTTTCACGCCTGAGATATCGAAGAAAACGACCATGTAGGCGAGGAAAGTGCCCGCGATGGCGGCGTAAACGAAAGCTTGGCCCTTTTTCAGTTTTCGTGCCATGACCACCAGCAAGGCGTAAATAGCGGCGCACACAACCAGACTCAGCAGGAGAGAGGACAGGTTGAACGACGATGATTTGTCAGAAGCCACGTTGAAGTATTGGAAGAAGCCCGTGCCGATGATAATAAGGGCGACGGCCCCGGCCTCGCGGGCGCCGACTTTTTCCTTGAGCACGACCGCCGAGAACACGGCGAGAGCTATCAAGCCGATGCCGTTGAGAGACGAAACGACGGACGGTTTGTCAGTCATTTTGAGGGCGGCGGTGAACAGCAGCCCGGCGGCCCCTGTCATCAGCATGCCGATAAGCCAGATGATGAAATCGCGTCTGAGCGGAGGTTTGAGCATCGCCTTGCCGGTCTTGAGCACCTGAACTTTCATTTTCTGGATGCCCTTGCCGAGGTTCATGGTGATTGAAGCCAGACACCCCACGAGAATGCCGATGATGAGAGTTTCGTCCATGACAGCCGCCTTTTGTCCGGGAGCCTGCCGGGGAGGGTTGTCGCAGTTTCCCCGGCCCGCGCCTCTTGATGTGGTCTTCGCGCCCTCTGCGGGGTCGCGGGATAAAGTATCTTACACGCGTTCGCGCGGCAGGGCAAGCAAAATCGCGCTAGGCGCGCGCGGCGTGGCGCGAAACGGCAATCCCGCGCTACTCGCTGAAAGCGGGTTAATTTTGGGCTGAATGATATGAACGGCGGACTCGCGTCAGTCAGGCAACTTCGCGCCTGAGTAGTCCGATTCAAGAAAAGGCAGGTCGAGCGCAGGGCGGCGCGGATACTCTTTTTCGTACAGAGGCGGGAAGTCCTTGAAAATCGTAGTGAAGAACATGCGGTGGTTCAGGATTTCGGCGGCGCGCTCGACAATGTTGTCGAAACCGCGAAGGTAGTCGCGCTCCGCGGCGTCCGAGCAGTCGTCGATGGCGGCTTCCAGCAGAGCCGGATTCCATGCCGTCGGTTTGAAGCGCTCTTCTGTCGGCGCGGCGGACGCTGAGAAAGGCGTGGGGTCGTTTCCTGTCCTCCACAGAGGAACCTCTCCGGCGTCCGCCCCGAACGGGTCCGCCGGATTGCCGTTCAGAACCACGTTGAGATGAACATGAGGAGCCACCCAAGGGAAGAACATAAGAAGCTCCATACCCGCCGCGCCGGACAGCCCGACAGCCTGCCCCCTGCCCACGACGTCCCCCGCCCCGACCAGCGCGCGGGACAGATGCCCGTATGTTGTCAGCAACCCGTCTCCGTGGTCCACGAAAACCTTAAGCCCGCCGTGGTCGAACTGCCGTTTCACCGTCATCACCAGCCCCGGCGCGCATGTCGCCACAGGAGTTCCGACCGGGATGGCGAAATCCGTTCCGAGGTGGCTGTCATACGTCCACTGCCCTCCCCGGAAATCCTCGCAATCCGTCACCCTTACCGAGAACGGCTCATCCGGCCCGCGCATGTTGCGATTGAACAGGTTATAGACCGGAGCCTTGTCGCCGTGGATTTTCACGCCGAGCCAAGTCGGGATGGAAATGTGAGGCTTGAAAACTTTGATTGAAGAAAGGTCCCAGTTCGTCGGCGGGATATCATTTTTGCCGAACACCGCCCTGCCCGCCTGAGCCAGAGCCGTGTCCAGCGGCTTCAGCCCGAAAACATCAAGAACCCCGATTCTATCTTTTTTCATAGCTATGCCGCCCTCCGAAGCCGCCTCTTCCAACGCAATTATACGCGCCGGAAGAAATGTTTTCACTCCCTCAATTCGGATAGCATTCGGCATATTCCCTATGATAGTTATCACACAGAGCCGCCGGAACAAAGAGACAATCAACATAATTCAAATTCAATTTTGCGCTTTTCTTCGTCGTATGCCGCCTCAATCGTAATTGCTATCGTTGAAACAGTATCGAGACAATCCGCCCACGACTGTAAATAAAAAGTTTTTTAATGATTTTCAAAGCGCCACACTGTTGGCGCTTTGATTAAGTATAATAGGCGCATGGAAAGCAACAAAAGCATTCTAATATGGAAGCTACTTAACCTGATTGATTCAGATAAACGGCTCGGCGTGGACGGAATTGCCGAAAATCTTGAAGTCAGCCGGCGAACCGCTCTTCGATATATCAGAACCATTGAGGCGGCCGGATTCCCGATATTTTATGACCGCCGGGATAATTGTTATAGATTCCCTGACGGGTACTCTCTAAAAAAGGTGGAACTTTCAAGAAACGAGATAAACACGCTTTTCGTTTCAAGCCAGTATTTCAGTCTTCTAGGCAACTCTTTCAAACAATCATTTGACGAAACAAGACAGAAAATAGGAGATTTCGCGGGCGAAAGAACTCGGCGGAAATTGAAATCACCGGTCATCCCTTTCGTCATCAAGGCGGAGCCTGTTGAAGACAGTCCGAGGGTAAAGAACTGTTTTGACACTATTGTGGAATGTTACGCCGACCGGGTCGTCGTAGAACTGGATTATGAAACAATGTGGAGCGGAAAACGCCTTAAAAGAGAGGTCGCCCCCTACGGACTGGCCCATTACGACGGCCGACTGTTTCTGATTGGATACTGTTGCCGCCGCAAAGAAATCAGAACCTTTTCATTTGAAGGCATTCATGGTATAAAAAGGGGGCGTACAAGCTACAAGACGCCAGATAATTTTGACTTGCAGCGGCACCTTGACGCCGCGCTCGGCGTTGACTACGGCTCCGGAGAAACATACCGTGTCAGAATAAAATTCTCTCCCGAAGCGGTCAAATTTATAAAACACAGAAAATGGCACAAATCGCAAAAAATTACTTATGAGCCGGACGGAGCGGCGATACTATCTTTTAAGATAGCAGGCAAAGAAGAAATTCTTCAATGGGTGATGGCATGGACGGACAACGCCGAAATCCTTTCACCGGACTGGCTCAGAGATGAGTTTGTCGTAAGATTGGATAGAATACAAAGTATTTATAAGAACACGGCAGTTAGCACAGATAGTATTCACGTATAGGTATTTTGATATCAGATCGGAGGTCTTAATGGACAGATTTATTGATAGGCTAATGAAACATGCAAAAAGCAAGTTGGAAGAATATTGTCTTCATGATTTAGACATTGTTTTTAAGAAACCTAGCAAGAGATTCCCTAAAGGAGCCGTTGTCGCAGAATATAGCGCCAAAAAAAGTGCTTCGAAAGAAATTACATGGAATGATATATGGCTATATGTACCGGAAGAGACACCTAATAAGGCAAGCTTGATCTGCAGATACCACATGCATAATAAAAATGATAGTCAGAATAAAGCTTTGGCATTAATTAACAATAATCTTGATTTGTTTTATAAATATTTAATTTCCATACAAGAATCAAAACCATGGTCCGCATACATTGCAATTGGCTCAGAACACGAAGATAGAGATCCAATTAGAATCCCAATCAATATACTTACTAAGGATAGCTTGCATGACTATATTGAGAAAGTTTCTAATTTTTCTACAAAATGTTTGGACATAAGAACAGATGATCCAAAATTATTCGAGGATCATTATTCTGGAGATTTATTTCCCGATTTTATCAAGGATACAATCTGTTACTATAATTTCTTATCGCAAGATAATCCATCCGAACTTTTAATAGATACTTAAAAGACACATGTTTTCACACCTTAGCAACTGTGTTTATAGGATTAAACAATCAATCTTGGAGAGAAGAGATGACGATAAATAACCGTGAGCGTTTGAGCTTCGCTCTTGTTCTTTTGAGCAAAGGCTTGCGACCTTATGTTTATAGAGTCATGAAGACATATCATGGGGATAACTGGGATAAAATGGTTGCCGAAGCCTTGCCGCCGCTGGATTGAAAATGACCCCTAGTGCTGGAGTAATATTGACCCCTTAGTATGACAAGATAATATCAGTAACAATGAGAGTAAGCAAGAGCAAAGAGAAGCCCCTTAAGGGGCGGCGTAGGGCC
>JAKQBV010000099.1 GCA_029573925.1 bacterium | reverse complement strand
CGCGGCGCGCTCGAACGCCTTCCCGGATACGCCGCCGCAATTCTGGCTTACAACGACGTCGAGAGCCGGGACCTTTTGTTGATTATCTCTCAGTCTGGAAGGAATGCCGTCCCGGTGGAAACCGCGATAGAGGGCAAGCGGCGCGGGATGAAGACTGTGGCGATAACATCGCTCGCGCATTCCAAGAGCGTGCTGTCCCGAGCGCCGTCGGCGTTGCGGCTGTTTGAGGTCGCCGACGTCGTAATCGACAACTGTTCGCCGATAGGCGACGCGTGCGTCGAGATTCCGGGGCTGAACGACAATGTAGCTCCGTTGTCGACTATTACAGGGGTTTTCATCTGGCATCAGATAGAAATAGCCGCCATTAGCGCGCTGTTGGCCGAGGGGGTGAAGCCTCCGGTGTTCGTGAGCGGCAACGCTCCGGGCGGAGAAGCGCGCAACATTGAAATTTACATGAAGTACAAGAACCGGGTCCGCTTTTAGGAATCACACGACGAATTCGCTGTTTCTCCTTTGATTTGATAAAATGAAAGCGATATGGAATTGCATCCGCATATTTCATCGGGCGGGATAACGGCGCGCGCCGGAACCATCGCCGTCCGGGCCTGTCTTATTAAATGACGGGCGCGGCTCGGATTCGATGAATGAGGAGTCGAGGGCATGAGAAAAAACAAGTTGAGAATTTTTCTGATCGCTGTCGCGGCGTTTGCTGTGGCATTTTTCCCCGGACATCTTCAGAGCAGGCAGACTGAAACGCTTTATATCTCGATGCAGGGAGATTTCGAGCCGGGCGAGGAGATGCGGGGCGATTTAAGCGGCAACGTGGCGTCGGCGGAATTGGCTCTGTACAAAATCGATATTTATGAGGCGCTTGAGAAGAGCGATAGCTCCGGATGGGCCGACAACTCCGAATTGAAGCTCAAAAAGGCCGAACTTGTTCGAAAATGGACGGTTCCGATGAGAGGCAGGAGCGAGCGGGGCGAGTGGCGGAGCGCGGAAATAAGCATGGACAATCCGGGGCCGGGGGCGTACGCGCTTCAGGCGACGGGGGGAACGGCCGCGTCGTATAAGTTGCTGATAGTCAGCGATATCGCGATGCTCGTCAGATGGGACGATGAGAAGGCGGTCGTGTTTGTTGCGGACAGGCGGACGGGAACAGCCGCGTCGGAAGCGGCGGTTTCGGCCTTCATTGACGGAAAATGGATCAGGCGCGTCTGCGACGCGAACGGGATAACCGTGTTCGAAGCTCCCGGCTCCGGCTCGATCCCGGTTGTGGCGGAAAAGAGCGGCAGTTTCGCCGCGTCGAATTTTTACTCATACGGAGAATCTCCTTACGAAAAACAGAGAGTTTATGTTTACACAGACAGGCCGGTATACCGGCCCGGACAGAAGGTGAATATCAAGGGCGTCGCAAGGCTCCGGGACGGCGCGGAGTATTCGCTTCCCCCGGCTGGTTCAGCGAGGGTGTTTATCGACGATCCGCGCGGCAACAAGGTGTTCGATGAAGAGGCCGGTCTTTCTGAATTCGGGACGTTCTCGGCGGCTTATTCCCCTAAGGGCGGCGCTCCGCTGGGCCATTACTCGATAAGGGTTGAGTTCGCGGGAGTGGTTCAATATCATCACTTCTTGGTTGAGGAATACAGAAAGCCGGAACATGAGATAACTGTTGTCGCCGCGAGGGACAGGATAGTCAGGGGAGAACCTCTCGAATTCGCGATAAAGGCGGAGTATTACTTCGGCGAGCCTGTGAAAAACGCGGAAGTTTCTTACGAGATATACGGGCGAAGGATATGGGAGGCCGGGATATTGAGGGGCGGGGCGGCGGAGTACCAGTGGTACTACGACCTAGACCGGGGAGGCCCACGATGGCATTGGGGGTATCGAGGCGAACAGGTTGCTTCCGGCGGCGGAACAACGGACGAGAACGGCGCGATGGAGGTAGTGTTCGCGGACACGAACGCCGGGCAGGACATGGAGTACGCCATCGTCGCGCGGGTGACGGAGGCCGGGAGGAGAGAGGCGCAGGGAGAAGGCTCCGCGCGCGTTTACAGAGGCGAATACAAGCTTTCGGTCCGCGCCGATCGGTATATGGCGAAGCCCGGAGAAAAAGTGAATGTTATTGTTGGCGCGATAGACCTTTTCGGAGCGCCGGTTTCCCGAAAAGTCGATGTGGGAATAGAGCTTGTCTCTTGGGAAGACGGCGCGCGCTCGGCGAAGAATGTTGCGATAACGCAAGTTGAGACATCTTCCGCCACCGGCGAGGCGTCAATGGAATTCACGCCTGACGAACCGGGATACTACGAGATAACCGCGTCCGGAAAGAGCGCGGCGGGGTTTCTGTTTTCGGA
>JAKQBV010000260.1 GCA_029573925.1 bacterium | reverse complement strand
CATTACGACCCGGACGCCAAATGCATACGCGTCCCCGACGCGCTGAAAAAATACACAATGGGCGTGGAAACCATCCCGGGGTGACCTCCGCCGCTCCGCCGCCCGGCCCGGCCCGATTCCCCGAAACATGTTGCCGTTTTTCCGGCCTCGTTATATTATCTGATTTTTCACTACTATTAAGGACGGTCACCGCTAATGAATAGAAAGGTTGGATTTGACAATGAGAAGTATTTGAAGGAACAGAGCGAGTCGATTCTCAAGAGGATGGAGCGTTTTGACAACAAGCTCTACTTGGAGTTCGGGGGCAAGATTCTCTACGATTATCACGCCGCCCGCGTGCTCCCCGGATTCGACCCGAACGTGAAGATGCGCCTGTTGCAGCAACTCAAGGACAACGCGGACCTGATTCTCTGCATCTACGCGGGAGACATCGAACGCAAGAAGATGCGCGCGGACTTCGGCATCACTTACGACTCCGACGCTATGAAGCTCATCGACGACCTGCGGGAGTGGGGCGTCGAGGTAAGCGCGGTGGTCATCACCCGGTACGAGGAACAACCTTCCGCCGCCCAGTTCAAAGACAAGCTCGAACGCCGGGGCATCCGCGTCCACACCCACAAGTTCACCAAAGGGTACCCGACGAACGTGGACGTCATAGTCAGCGACGAGGGCTACGGAGCGAACGCCTTCGTCGAGACGACGAAGCCGCTCGTGGTAGTCACCGGCCCCGGCCCCGGCAGCGGCAAGCTCGCCACCTGCCTCAGCCAGATTTACCACGAACACAAACGCGGCGTCCGCGCCGGATACGCAAAGTTCGAGACATTTCCAGTATGGAATATCCCGATCAAACACCCCGTCAACGTCGCATACGAGGCCGCCACCGCCGACCTCAAAGATGTCAACCAGATAGACCAGTTCCACCTCGAAGCCCACAACGAGATTTCCGTCAACTACAACCGGGACATTCAGGCGTTCCCGGCGCTAAAACGCATACTCGACAAGGTCATGGACGGCGGCTCGTGCTACTCTTCTCCGACCGACATGGGCGTCAACCGGGTCGGCTTCGGAATCACCGACGACGAGGCGGTGCGCGACGCCGCCAAACAGGAAATCATCAGGCGCTATTTCCAGTATTCATGCGAATACGCGGTGGGATACGCCACGCGGGACACCGTCGAGCGGGCCGAGTTGCTAATGAAGGAAATCGGCGCGTCGCCCGAAGACAGGCGGGTGGTCGCGCCCGCCCGCGCTGCGGCCGACGCCGCCGAATCCTGCGGCAAAGGATACATGGGCATATACTGCGGCTCCGCCATAGAGTTGGACAACGGCCAAATAGTCACCGGAAAGAACTCCCCGCTCATGCACGCCGCTTCCAGCCTCGTCATGAACGCCATCAAAGTCATGGCCGAGATACCCGACCGCATGCCTCTGCTGCCTCCCGCCATCATCGAGTCCATCGCCGCCCTCAAGCACGACGTCATGAACATGAAGTCCATGAACCTCGACCTCGAAGAGACCCTTATCGCGCTTTCCATTTCAGCCACATCCAACCCGGCGGCGCAGTACGCGATGGAGACGCTCACGCGGCTCAGGGGATGCGATGTTCACATGACCCACATCCCAACCCCCGGAGACGAGGCGGGGCTGAGGCGGCTCGGCGTGCGCATGACCAGCGACCCACAGTTCGCCACCAAGAGCTTATTTACGGGATGATATTTTGAGAAACCGTTTACGCGATTATTAACGCGATTCCAGTTCGAACGGGACTCGGTCGATTCGGATGGTCGTCGCCGGGGTGAAATCGGAGATGATTCCTGTTTCGTCGTCGAAGTAAATGCCGCTGGCGAAAAACGCCGTTATCATTCCCGCCACCGGTTTTCCGAGCGCGCCCCGCTTCAACGAGATTGTCAGCTCTTTGCCGTCCGTCGAGCAGGAGACCGCGCCCGCGTCGCTTATCCATCGAGGCCCCAGCCTCATCTTCAGCCGGCAATCCGTCCGGCCCACGTCCAGCATGTAAGGAGAGTAATACACGAGGAGCATTCGGTGGTACAAGTCCTCTCCCGCAGGACGGCCGGAATCGTACAATCCCAGCATGTAGTAATACGCGCTTCGAGGCTGCGCTTTCCCCGGCGAGATGTCCGCTCTCGCCCTAAGTTTGAAATAATAACGCCCTTCGTCCATCCCGAACGACCCGCCCAACAGGTCCAGAGAGGGGTCCACAAAAACGTCTTTTACGCCCTCGTAGCTGTCCGAGTCAGACAGCGGAAACCAGCACGGCGAATCCGGCGCGGACGCGGCGACCGCGCACGGAGCCTCTATGTAAGTGTCTCCCCTGATATCGCCCATCCTTACGGCGGCGAAGAGCGAGCGCGCCCCCGGCGGAGCGTCCAGAACCGCCGTCCATCCCGGTTTTCCCCCGCTGACTCCGAACACCGGAGTCGCCGCCTTCCAGCCGCCCGGCGCGTCGAATGAATAAACCAGCTTCACGGACAGCGCGGCATTGTCGTCGGCGTCGTCCGAAACCGGGACAAGCTTGAACGCGACCGGCTGCCCCGCGCGCGGAGGAGCCGGATCGATCGTCATCTCTTTCAAAGCCGGAGGCGGCGCTCCCTCTCTTTTCATCCTCACCAGATAATCAGCGCCCGGCGGCAGTTTGAAATTCTCTCCCGGTTTGCAGTCCTGCTGGCAGGTCAGCAGCCCGTCGCGCGCGCGAGGAAAACACACATTCATGCAGACCTCGTCGCTGAACATGTACGACAGATCGTCCGATTCAAAGTCGGCGGCGCGCAAAGCCCCCGCCGACACCAGAGCGGCAACCGCCATCGCCGCGGCTGTTTTTATCAAATCGCGAACCATGAGGAATAGTCTAGCGCCACGCGCGAGCGCGGGCAAACAGAGAGAAACATGACAACTGACGAACCGGCCCGGCGACCCGTCACTTAGTCGTGTGAGAGCCTACCCACAGTTCGGCTCCCGGAGGAGTCACGTTCGCAACCGGGTCGACAGCCACATGGATGACGGCGGGCACGTTGGCGGCGGACGCTTCCTTGAGAGCCGTCTTCAACTGATCCGCAGTTTCCACATACGCGCCGAAGCAATCGAGCGCCTGCGCGATCTTGTCGTATCTGGCCGGATGATGGTCGCAGTTGACATAGAAATCGCTGTGGCCGAAGCAGCGCTGCTGAGCCGTCTTCTCCATGCCCCACGCGATATCGGCGGCCACGAGCGCCACGAACGGCGTCCCGATCCTGCGAGCCGTTTCAAGCTCCATCAGGTTGAAACCGAACGCCCCGTCTCCGCTTATCAGGTACACCGGGCTGTCAGGCGACGCCAGTTTGGCCCCTATCGCGAACGGCACGCCCGTTCCGAGGTGTCCGAACTCGGACGTCCACATCAGACGCCTCGGCCCAAGTATCTTGTTGTAGTGCGTGCTCCACAGGCTGGTGTTCCCGCCGTCCATCACCGCGATAGCCTCGCGCGGGAAGAAGCCGCGCGCTTCCAAAATCATCCGCCCGGTGGCCATAGGCGCGTCGGTGTTTTCCACCTTCGCTCTCAGCCCCTGCTCCCACATGTTCTGGATGTCGCGGTACTGTTTGAGCCTCTTGTGCGGCTCGCGCTTCGGAGTCAGCGACTTCACCGCCTCGAGCAACTGCCTGAGCACGACGGGAGCCGAGCCGACTATCGCAACGTCCGCCTTCCTGTTCACTCCCACGCGCTCCGGAGATATATGAATGTGAATAAGTTTCTGATTCGCGGTCGGCCCCCAGAGCGGAGCCTTCCCAAAGAAGTCCAGTTCGCCGAATTTGCAGCCTACCGCAAGCACGAGCTTCGACTGCGAGAGGGCCGCCCGCGCCATCCCGCACGCCGTGTGGATGCTGTTCGGATGATCCTCAGGTATCGAGCCGCGCGCGCCCGGCGATGTGGTCACCGGACAGCCCAGATACTCGGCCAACTCTATCAGCTCCGCCCAAGCGCCGCTCCGGATGACCGCCGCCCCGGCGTGTATCATCGGCTCTTCCGACTCCACCAGAAGCTTCGCCGATTCCTCCACCGCTCCCGCGTCTCCCGCGCTCTGCAACGCCCCCGCGTCCACCTTCGGCGTGAATTCTATCCCCTTCGTGTCTATCTTCTTGTTCATGATATCTTCGGGTATCTCAATATGGACAGGCCCCGGAATCCCCGTCAGCGCTTCACGGTACGCCGTCCCCACCAGTTCCGGAATCCGTTCGACGTTGGTCACACGCGCGTTGAATTTGCAGACCGATTCAAACACCGCCTTCTGGTCGAAAACCTGCATCCCGCCCCTCGGCGGATAAATCAGGTCCGTGCGCCTCGTCGTGGACACCACAACCATAGGAATGTCTTCGCAGTGAGCGCAGATGACGCCTGCCAGACCGTTGGCCGCGCCCGGCCCCGCGCCGAGCACAGTTATCGCCGGTCTCCCAGTCACGCGCGCGAACGCGTCCGCCATGTGGACTCCCGCCGCCTCGTGCCTCGGAGTGACAAATGTCATCCCTCTCTTTTCCGCGTTGTCGTGCGCCCATTTGAACAGAATGTTGTATGTCCCGTCCGGTATCGAAAACACCGGGGCAGGCCCCTGATTGGCCAGACTCTCTATCAGAATTTCTCCGCAGGTAAGTTCGCTCATCTTGTCCCTCTCATTTTTAAAGTTTTATGATTCTAACATTAACCTCGCTCAAAGGTCAAACGCGCCGCGCGCTTCAGGACTTAAGGAAAAACTTTAAAAGTTTCCTGAGTATCTCTGAAAATCAGATAGTCTTGCCAGTAAATATATGGCTTATGTAAAAAAGGTTTTTAGTTTGTTTAATTTGGAGTGCGACAATTCATTGTCGCTTTCATATAAGCGACTTCAGTCGCTTTTTAA
>JAKQBV010000250.1 GCA_029573925.1 bacterium | reverse complement strand
CGACTCCCGCTTTAGAGATGGTAAAAAATAACAGACAAAATATAATCGTGGCATTTGATCGCGCTGCTCCGCCCATAATAAAATCAACCGCCTGCAAGTCGGGCGGACAAGGTTCAACTTCTATTTGCGTTAAGCAAGGCCTTGAGCCACCCGCCGAAGGCAATAACTGTGTTTTCGAAATCCTTCCTTCTCCAGACAAGTCTTTCACAAGCTATTACAACGTCTATTACAACACAGTTGACGACAGGAACACGGCGACCCTCGTGGCGTCTTTGTCCGGCCCCGACAACTTTCCTGAAAACGGCTCAGTTGCGTATTCGAAAACATTTAACATCCCGGACTCTGAACTCAACGGACATCCGAGATATTTTTATTTTTCTGCGGTGAACTCCTCCGCGTATCCAACATGTCAAGAAATGCCGCCTTCGCAATGGACATCCGCAGTCTGCACGCCGGAAGACCACGTGGCCCCGGCGGCTCCGACGGATTTCTCCTGCGCCACCCCGATAGGGCATGAAAAGAAATGTTACTGCTCATGGACGGCCGACAAGGCGTCCGACCCGTCTCTTTACGGTTTTGACATCAAACGAGGCGGAACGATGTTGAACACTTCCTACATTATCTCCAACTATTATGAAGACCCCAATCTCGCCAACGCCACGCAGTACGGCTATGAAGTCAGGGCTATCGATGTTGGCGACAACAAATCAGGATGGACATCCGCCATCTGCGCGACACGAGACCTAAAACCTCCGGCAAAGGTGGAGCCAATAATCTCTCTTAAGTTCGGCAATAAATTAGGCGTAAACATAAACTGGAATCCGGGAGAAGAGGAGGATTTAGCGGGAGGCGGCGGATACAACATCTATTACTGTCAGAAAGCAACGTCTAATTCATGCGGCGCGGATGAGCAGGGCCTCCCTGTCGGATATTCAAAATTGAACGCTACTCTCATACCCCATACGGCGGGTCCGGATTCTATGACTTATTCCAACGACAGCGCGTTCGGCTCCGAACTAAACGACTGGTGCTTCTGGATAGAGGCGTGTGACAACTGCAAAGCCGCCGGAACATGCCCAGAAAGCCAGACAGCAAATTGCAGTTTGTTTGACACATCATATCAGTATCGAAAATGCATATACATTTCTGTGCCCCCGCCGTACCCACCAGCGCCCCGCTGGCCTGAAAACCAGAAGGCGACCGCTGAGCCTGAAGGCCAGTCCTGCAAAATAGAATGGGACAGGGTTTGCGCTGCTGATGATGGCTATAATTTTTCTAACTGCTACGATACGTCGCCATACGATCTTTTGGGATATAAGATAATGCGAGCGCCTGCGGTCAATGGCGGCTGCGCCCAACTGCCGAATCCCGGCTGGGCAACTCCCATAAGAACGGTTATGGCCGGCGGTCCGACAAGCCACACGGACTCCGGCGCTCATCTCACAAACGGCGTCGCCTATTGTTACAGAGTTTACGCTTACAACATGTTTGACGCGTTCTCCCGGGAGACGCCCGCGCCTGCGTCTTCCGGGCCGGTCGTATGTGTTCCTCAGGACATCACGCCGCCCGAAAAACCGCGAATGAATACTCCTTTGGAATTCGAA
>JAKQBV010000241.1 GCA_029573925.1 bacterium | reverse complement strand
AAGGGTACGAGGAGACCCGCCTTCAGGAGCGACATGACATCCGGCGGGGCGTCGGCGATCCAGCGCATGGCGGCGACAAGCCAGAGCACGCCGGGGATATAGATGCCGGCGAGCGAGACGATCATGATCAGGTAGGCAAGGACGACGGAATTGCTCCGGTTGCGCCGGGCGAGAAAGCCGGTTATCCCTGCGCAGGCGGTGAAGCCTATAATATAGCCGAAGGTGGGAGAGAGGACATACGCCGGCCCGCCGCCGGATGAAAAAACGGGCAGACCGGCGAGCCCGATAACAGTATACGTAAGGGTTGCCAGAGATCCGCGTACCGGCCCGAGGATGTAGCCTGCCATGAGCGCCGCGGTCGACTGGAGGGTAAGCGGAACGACGCCGAGCGGAATCCTGATGTGCGCGGAGACGGCCATGATCGCGGCGAACAGGGCGATTCTTGTAATATCGGCAGTTTTCAACGGTATTGGTATCCGACAGTAGAGAAACCGCAAGGGTGCGGAGAAAGACTCATTATCCGATTCAACGCGATCATTGATTACCGGTGTCAGCGTTTCCATGTTCATAGATACTACACAGACAAAGAAACTACCGGGACAAAAGTAACAAACGATTCATGAAAAAACAAGAGGCTGCTTTTTCTCATGTTTTTGTGTTTCCGGGGTTTCTTCGGGGGGATAGAGTTATGAAAGCAGGAATCACAGGCCTGCCATTCTCCGGCAAGACGACGCTTTTCTCCGCATTGACGGGGCAAAAGTACGACCAGCTTGCCCACCACCGCGATGTTCATATGGGATCGGTCAAGGTGCCGGACCACCGTCTGGAGGTGCTGACCGGGATGTTCCAGCCCAAGAAGACAGTCAACGCCGTCATTGAGTATTTCGATGTGGTCGGGCAGGCTTCGGGGAAGGAACATGAAATGGATCCCAAAGCCCTGCAGGCGCTCAAGAACGCCGACGCGCTCCTGGCGGTTCTCGACGGTTTCGGGGACAATGCAAATCCGGGCCGCGATTTCGCCGCGATCAGCGAGGAACTGGTGTTCAACGACCTGGTTCTCGCGACCAACCGAATCGAACGTCTGGTCAGGGAACTGCGAAGCGGAAAGAGCGACGAGAAGTTGGCGGAAAAGTCTCTTTTGGAGCGTTGTGCGGCGCATCTCGAGGGGGGCGGAAGGCTCAGCGATTTTGCCATGGAGCCGGACGAAGAAAAGACAAGCCGCGGATTCCAGTTTCTGACCCGTAAGCCCCTCATCGCGCTGGTGAATATTCACGAGAATGTGATCTCCCAGGGCGGCGCCGCCGCTGTCGAGGAGAAATTCAAGGCCGCCCATAGCATTCCGTGCGCCGCCATCTGCGCGGAGGTGGAAATGGAGATCGCCTCGCTCGACACCGCCGAGGAGCGGGCGGAATTTCTCACCTCGATGGGTATCGGCGAGCCGGCGACCGACCGTCTCATCAGGCTATGCTACCAGAGCATGGGGCTCATTTCGTTCCTCACGGTCGGTGAGGACGAAGTGAGGGCGTGGACGGTGAGAAGCGGAGCGACGGCGGTGGAGTGCGCAGGAACGATACACTCCGATCTCGCCCGCGGGTTCATCCGCGCGGAAACGGTTTCATACGACGATCTGATAGCCGCCGGATCACTTAAAGCGGCGAGAGACAAGGGTGTGCTGCGAATCGAGG
>JAKQBV010000235.1 GCA_029573925.1 bacterium | reverse complement strand
ATTCTGAGATGAGAACATCATCTTCCGCAGGCTCCGGGGGTTCCTCTTCGCCGACTTCTTCCAGTGCCATTCCATTCTCATCTGGTTCGGAATCTTGTACATCTTCGCTGGCGGCCTCGGAATCCTCGTCGTCCGACGACTCGTCGCCTGAAACCGCACCCGATGCTTTTTCGTCTTTGAGTTTTTTAATGAGTTCTTTCAGTTCTTTGTCCTGCAGGCTTTCAAGGACGCCGATTGGGAGGACGGGTTCCTGTCCGATATTGAGAAACACCATGGGCTCCGTCGTCCGTTTCAACTCATAATCGAGAAGCCCCTCGTACATGATGCCGATGTATTCGGTGCGAAGGTCCGAGAAATCGACCGGCCCTTTGACCATGGCGGTTCCGCGACCCCGGCGTATTTTAAGACTGCCGATTTTAAGTAGCTCCAGAATCTTCAAGACAATTCTGTCGGAAATCTCGAACCGCTCGTCTTCAAATAATCCGAGCGCCCTGAGGATCGGATCGTGCGAATCGCAGTCGCATGGCCGGAAAAGCATGCCTCCGTAAGCGGGCACTGGCACTTGAGAATGTCCCGAGCCATCGTGGATGAGTCGGAAGAGCGACATCAGGCGCGGCCATGCCCCGAATTGCTCTTCCATCGCCCGGACGCCCTCGGCGCTTCTCACGGAGCGGAGTAGTGAAAAAAGCCCTTCGATTCCGTAGTTTGAATTGTATGCCTCGATCTTTTTTGGCAGCAGGTGGCGCGCCTCCGCATAAAGCACGACGACAAGCCTCATGACAATCCGCGTCGAGGCCTGATACAGCGCGGCAAGAGATTCTTTTTCCGCAAGACGGCGCCCTGAAGGATCGGCAAAAACCGTGTCGAGGAAATCCTCGTGCTTGCGCGAGGCCTTGTCGATTTCGGAAAGCAGTTTTTCGATGGCCTCCCGCACCTGTTCGCCAAGAACCGTTGAAAGTTCTCCCTGTCGGGTTCTGGACATCTCCACCGCGTCCAAGAGGGGGAACGCTGATTCGCCGCGCCGCGATATTCCGTGTGGACCAAGAAGCGTGAAGAACCCATCCAACTGCTGTCTCGTCTCGCCTTCCGCGAACCACGCTTCAGCGTCCCATTCCACCCACGAATCGTAGTCAATCCCCGCGTGCGCGAGCCGGAACTGTGATCCGTTGGTAAGAAGGCCGAGCCTGATATTTCGCGCCCGCATCAGCTCGAGCATCTTTCCGTATGCCGTGCGGCCGCGTCCCATACCCACATTCTTTGAGCGATCAACAAAGACGATGAAGGCCGGTTTTGCCGGATCACCATCTGCAATAAGAACTCGGTTGGGACACAGTCTGTCGCCGTGCGCAGAAGCGAATGAATAGTTGTCCGTGACTCCAGGGCCTTTTTGCCATTGCGATGCGGAGTGTCCGAGAAAATCTTCGAGGACGGCATCGAGCCAGCGGTGAAGGGGCGCGGCGTCTCCGGTTTTGTTCAGGCCGCCGCCGGATATCCACGATTCAAAAGACGTGTACTTGTCTCTCAGTCGGTTATAGGCGTAAACCTTCGGGGTAAGCGGCCCATCGGGAAAGATTTCATCTAAGACAACGGGCGAAATCAGCATGCCGCCGTGCCGGACGTCGGCCCACCATGAATGCTTTGTGTCCTGAGTCTGGATCGGCATCAGTTCCGCCCCCCTTCCTTCGATTTAACGATATATTCGACGGCAAGAGGGTGTATATCCACGGATTCCAGTGTGAACCGCTTCGGAAGCACGCCATTCACGATTCGTTCTTTCTCACGCGACAGCAACTCTTTTAATTGTTCGACATGCGTGTTTATAAGATTCCACTCTATATCCCTGAGCTTCTGCTCTTCTTCTGCCTGAATGTCCGCGAACAGAATGCCGTGTGACAGTCTCTTCCTTTGTTCATCCCGCTGTTTCATGAGACGCTCAATGGCTTTTGGGTGTTTCTGTTTTTCGATCTCTTTTATCCGGTTGTCAAATTCGGTCTTTCGCGAGCTTTTCTCGATACTGAAAAACTCTTTCATGCGCCTGTCGAAATCGGTCTTCAGTTCTTTTTTCAATTCCAAGAGAAAGGTTTTTATCTGCTCCTCATGAGGAAGCCATAATTCCCTCAAACGACTTTCCCATGGCGACAGTTCGTTTCGCCCCAGCTTATGGGTGGGCAGGGGCGTGATTTGCGCGACAAGCGCCTCGTCCATCTTCGAGAGCCTGTCCCCGGCGACTTTGAACATAGATGCGCACACCTCGGAATGGATGTTTTCCCTTAGCGTGTTCACAGCCTGCAGGGTATGGTAAACAACCATGACGCATTCGAGACCGGTCGGAAGCGCGCTCCCCGTGACCGTCCAGCGGTTGACGTCGCGTTTTCCGGCATGATCCCACATTCTTCTCTTAAGAACTCCTGTTGCGCGACGCATGACCGGGTGTCCGAGCCGGAGCAGCATGACATCTTTTTTGGGCCGAAAGACAGTCCTTCCCGAAACACGCTCTTCGAAATAGGAGGGATCGAACACGATCTTTGGCATTGCGCCCTGTCTGCTTTTCAGCCTGATCGTGTCGTTTACAAGACCTTCCCACGCCGGAGGGATGCGGACGATTCGATACACGCCCGCTTCTCCTGTAGATTCGAGAGCACCTTTTTCAAGAGCCATCGCTTCCTGGAGAAGCCGCGCCATTGAATCGGGATTGATCCCCAGTGATATTTCTGCTGCGGCATGGTTTCTCAACGCCTTCTCATAATCCTCCTTGTCGCCGGAGTCATAGTCTGTAAGATCGCGCTCCTCGTCCGATTCCCGTTTAATCGCATCAATTTTGAGTTCGAAATCGTCGGGAGAGAATGTTTTGCCATTGAAATGAAGCATGAGCGCCTGATCTATCACCTGTCCCACGCTTCCGAGGTCTCCCCTGATCTGGTTTACCTTGGTTACAACCCTGCTCAGGAACTTCATGTCATCGTCATCGTCGCATGAGAAGTGGAAAACGAAAACGTCGCGGAGCTGGCCGTGTCTGTCGACGCGTCCGTTTCTCTGTTCCAGCCGCATCGGATTCCACGGAATCTCCTGATGGATAACGTAGCGGCAACTGTTCTGAAGGTTCAACCCCTCGGATGCCGTGTCTGTGGCGACCAGAATGCGAAGGGGGCTGTCTGGGTCGTTGAACTCCTCCTTGATCGTTTCTCTCGAAGTGAGAGACGCGCCTCCG
>JAKQBV010000220.1 GCA_029573925.1 bacterium | reverse complement strand
AAACATAACGGCCGTGCCGTTCCATTCAGGGTTCGATCAGGTGAAAAGATACGACACGCTTAAACGGTTCCGGAGCGGAAGAATAAAGATACTGGTGGCGACGAACGTGGCGGCGCGAGGGCTGGACATCACGGGCATCTCGCACATCTTCAACTACGACGTGCCGCGCATGTGCGAGGACTACGTGCACCGCATCGGAAGGAGCGCGCGCGCGGACGCAACCGGGGTGGCCATAACTTTGGCCTCTCCGGACGAAGTCGGCAGCCTCCGAAGAATCGAACAGCTTATCGAGATGAAGCTGCCTGTGATGAGCATCGACGGCGTGACGCTGAGCGAGGTTCCGGAACGCAGGCGCGGGGGCGGCGGGGCAGGAAGAAGGGGCGGCGGAGGCGAAAGAGGTCGCGGGCCTAGAAGCGGAAGGGGCGGCGCTCCGGGCGGTGGAAAACCCGGCGGGCGCGGCGGCGGCGGCCCGAAACCGGCCTCGTCGCGGCCTTAAAATCGCCCCGGTTCGTCGGCTCTATCGACGAATCCGGGTTGCTGAAAATACTGACTCTTTCAAGGAGGGAACTATGGCGGCGAATTCTTTTCTGAAAAAAGGCGACATCGCTCCGGATTTTTCCATCGAGGACGCTTCGGGCGCGACCTTCTCATTATCCGCATACAAGGATAAGAAAACCGTCGCGCTGGTGTTCCTCAGGTACGCGGGCTGCCCCATCTGCCAGCTCGCTCTTCAGGACCTCAAAAAAGCATACGCCGGATTCGAGGCGAAGGGAGCGGTCGCGGCCGTGTTCGTGCAAAGCCCGCGCGAGCGGGTGGCGGAGGCGGCGTCCAAGTTCCCGTTCCACCTCATCCCGGACCCGGAGGGGGAAATATACGGGATATACGGCGTGGGCAGCGGCGGGCTGGACGCTCTGCTGGCTCCCAAAACAATCGCCGCCGGCATCAAGGCCACCCTCAAAGGCCACATGCAGGGCAAAATGGAGGGCAACGCGTGGCAGTTGCCGGGCGACTTCGTGGTGGGCCGCGACGGCAGAATCATCTTGGCGCGAGTCGGCAAAAACATGGGCGACAACCTCCTGCCAGAACAAATACTTTCTTACATCTGAATAAACGAAGAAAAAGACAGTGA
Source organism: bacterium (assembly GCA_029573925.1). Taxonomy (GTDB): domain Bacteria; phylum UBP15; class UBA6099; order UBA6099; family UBA6099; genus UBA6099. The sequence goes on along the minus strand of JAKQBV010000220.1, from coordinate 8,097 downwards.
GCAAATAGAAACTATTAAAAAGAGCTCTCTTTTAATTTTCTCAATAACAACGCCCCGCCGCTGTCGCATGTCACCAGAGGATAATCAGCTTGCCGCCTTCGACGGGTTTTCCTTTGATTTTTTCCATGTGCCTGAGTGCGGCCAGTTCTCTTTCAAGTTGAGACAATTTGATTTGCAGCTTATCGGCGAGCGACTCCGGACTGCAACCTCCTGTTTCCTTCAGGATGGAAATGATATTCTGCTGGACCTCGTTGAGTTCCAGACCCGCCCCGCCTTTGCCGACGCATGATTTTGCGGTGTGAACTGCCCACGGGTCGCATGCCTTCGCGGGAGAAACGGCGTCGATGTAACAATCCTCGCAGACAGTCCGTCCGTGGAGTTCCATCTTCTCGCTTTCCGAAATATCGACTCCGCATTTTTCGCATTTCATGAACTCAATCTCCGGTGAATTCGATGCTTGCCGCGATACTATTCACCCCTAATGCAAAATGGTCTGTTGCTGCGTGTGCCGTCTCATTCTTCATTGTTGTAATCGTAGTATAAGATGAGATTTTGAGCACGAAAACCAATGCGCGGGTGTTTTTTCTAGTATAACATAGATTGTTTAAGATATTGTTTTCAATGTCGTTTAATGAATAACTGGCACAAAAAAACGATTTAACAATGCCTTCGATTTCACTTGGTTTGGGACTTATTTTCAAAATTTATTTTATGTAGCAACTCCACTGTCTGCCAAGAATGCGTTGATTTTATTGAAGTATGATATAATGCAAATGTCGTGTTGTAATTTTGAAACGAAAGGTTGTTTGTATTGTACGGATCGGAAAAGAAAAGAAAAAACGTCCCTGCTCCTGTGAATGGGAAGCCTACGAGTAGGAAGTTGATAGCTTTTGGCTGGTACGGGGGGAAATATTCACACCTTGACTGGCTGTTGCCCTTATTGCCTGATTGTCATCATTACTGCGAACCATTTGCAGGCTCAGCCGCCGTCTTGCTCAACAGAGCGCCGTCAGCAGTTGAAACATACAACGACTTGGACGGCGAGGTGTGCAATTTTTTCCGCTCTCTGAGAAATGAAAAGGAGAATCTGATCGAACTCATATCGCTTACCCCGTTTTCAAGAGAGGAGTTTGCGATATCCTGCGAGATTGATCCGAATCTTACAGAGCTTGAGCGCGCAAGAAGGTTTTATGTGAGGGCCAGACAGGTAAGAACCGGACTTGCGCAAACCGCAAGCCTAGGGAGATGGGCGAACTGTAAAAACACAAGCCGAGCTGGCATGAGCGGCGTTATCAGCAGGTGGCTCGGCGGCATAGACTGCTTGTCTGACATTGCAGAACGGCTACTGCGCGTTCAAATAGAAAACCGCCCCGCAACGGATGTGATTCAGCTTTATGACTCTGAAGAAACATTGTTTTATTGTGATCCTCCATATATTCATGACACGCGCGGAGACGATTGCGCCTACGCTTACGAGATGACAGATGAACAGCATCGCAATCTTGCCGAAGCTCTCAATTCCGCCAAAGGCATGGTCGCGATATCAAATTATGATTGTGATCTAATGGATAAATTGTACCCTGCGAGTCGATGGCAGAAAGTGTACGGAGTGGAAAAAACGATTCATTCCACAAAAGGCAAACGAGTCGAGGTTCTTTGGACGAATTACCAATACGCAAAAATTAGAGACAAACAGATTTCTCTTGAATTCAACAATGAAAAAGCCTGAAGAACACCTGCGTCGAATAATCAAGAACGCTGAACGTCTAGGATCAAAACGGGCGGTTAAGAATCCTGATTTGATACGAATGATCGACGAGATATGCAACTGCTTAAGCAACAGGGCTGGAGCGCGACTTTTAATGGCCTGCATGCTTGCGAAAATCGACAATCCGAATGTTGATCCCAGAAAGCCATATACTGAAATCGGAGACGGCGATTGCTTTTCCGGCAGAAAATACGATGAGCAGTTTATCAGTCGATTCATAACCGAAAACAGCTTGCCTTGTAATTCGACAACGGCTTTTCTAACACCCACTCTACGCAATCACAATAAACCATTGTTTTCAGACGCCGATCTTGTGGGTCGGCCAAGGAGCCTATACAAGAGCGCCCTTATAATCCTGAACGATGTCGCGCAAGGAGGCACAAGCGCAGAGGCCGTTCTCACTGAAATTGTCCGTGTGCTTATGATAATTCGCGACGAGAGAAGGTCCCGAATGGAATCGCTTCTGCAAACTTTAAAACAACCCGGCGATTCTCTTCCGCTTTCAACCGAAAGAATATTGAAGTTGCTGGAAATGCATCTTTCGTGCGGGCATTCAAGCAGATTGCCGGTTCTTATGGTTGCCGCCGCTTACAACGCAGCCTCTTCGAAGCTCGGCGAAAAAGCCCTTCCCCTAAAAGGTCACACCGCCGCCGATGAGCAAACAGGCGCTTTAGGGGACATCGAAATAACCCTGACTAACGATGATCGGGTTGTAACTGTCTATGAAATGAAATCAAAGCGTATGACTATAGATGATATCGATCGAGCGCTTCGCAAACTCATCGAACAAGAAACACGCGTCGATAATTATATTTTCATCACCACCGATGTGATTGAAAAAGAAATTGTCGATTATGCTTCAGATGTTTACGCTAGAACCAGCGGCACAGAAATAGCGGCGCTTGACTGCATAGGATTCGTTCGTCACTTTCTACATCTCTTTCATAGGCTTCGAATATCATTTCTTAATGAATACCAATCCCTCATGTTGTTCGAGCCAGACAGCGCTGTCAGCCAACCGCTCAAAGAAGCTTTTCTTTCGATGCGCCATGCCGCAGAAGCAGATGAGTGATTGTTTTTGTTTTTTCCGCAAGTTAAAACCAAGTCAGGCCGGGCGGGCGGCCAAGAAAACGGAATCGCACATGTCGGGATGTTTCAGGCCGAGCCTGTAAAGGGCTTCAATGTGCGCCTCCGTCAGGAATCCTTGGCTGAGAAGCTGATTTAACTGGAAATCGGCCAGCGGTTTGAATATCACTCCGGATTTTTCCAGTATTTCAAAACCTTCGGCGCGCAGTCCGGCAACGGCGGATTCGAAGTCGTATGTTCTTCTGTGCCCGTGATTGATATCGTTTTCGGTAAGTCCCTCAAGGCTTTGCAGCAGTCCCATCTCAAGAGCCAGCCTGCGGGAAAACGCTTGGTTGTTGGGCACGACGACGAACAGCAATCCGCCCGGCTTCAAAGCCTTGCGTATCATGCGCAGAACGACTCCCGGATCGATGACGTGCTCGAAAACATAGTTGGCAAAGACGAAGTCGTATATTCCGTCCGCGGCGTAGTCCTCGAAGAGCGTCTTGATGAAAGAGACGTTCGGGAGGTTCAACTCCTTGCATTTGTCGATGAAAGCCGCCGAGCCTTCTATAACGTGAAGACTATCTACGGCGTCGGAGAGCATAGCGGTTTCAAAACCGTCGTGGCAGCCCAGTTCGAGAGCGGTACCCCCGGCGTCGGGCATGAAGCGTTTGGAGGCCTCGAAGATCAGCCTTCTTTTGATGTTGTGATAGGGGATGTCTTCGACGTAAGTGCCGCTCACGCGCTCCAAGAAAGCTGTTTCGCCCGCACGGCTCGCGGAGCCGTTCGCGTCTATATTCGATGAATCGTCATATTTTCCCATAATAGTTTCCTTCGGGCAGTCTCGGGAGGCCGTCTGAACGGGCCGTGATTCTCCGCTGGTTTTTCGTCTCGGTTCCGGGCCGCTGATGAATGTCGAATGACAACAAGCGCAGCGTCCGGGCGGGCTTATTCGAAATAAGAGGCGCGGGAACCTTCGGATTCCCAGACGTCAACGCGAGAGACGCGCGCGCGCCCGTCGTTGAGTTTTGCGGAAAGCTGCGCGAAGAAATATTCGGCGATGTTTTCCGCGCTCGGATTGATGGAGTCGAAGGGCGGCACATCGTTGATGAGAGTGTGGTCTAGGCGGTCCGAAGTCTCTTCAAGCGCGGTTTTGAGGACTTTGAAGTCTATGACCATGCCGAGTCGGTCGAGTTCGGAAGCGACGACATGAGCTTTCACTTTCCAGTTGTGTCCGTGAAGAGACTCGCAGCGTCCTTCGTACTCGCGCAGGCTGTGCGCGCTTGAGAACGTGGTTTCTTTGCTGACCTCGTACATTTCGCTCTCTCCCGTAATCGATTAGGCGGCGCTAGGCGAATCCCGCCCCGCCCTCCGCTGTTCAGTCCAGTTTCATGTGTTCGTAATCGACGTTGAAATCCTTGATGATGAGGGCGGCCTCTTCGGGGTCGTCGGTGACGTGGAACAGGTCGAGGTCGTCCTCGTTTATGAATTTCTCTCTGAGCATTTCCTTTTTAATCCAGCGCACCAGCCCGGCCCAGTAGTCCGCGCCCATGAGGATAATGGGGCATTTGTGGATTTTCTCCGTCTGGACGAGTGTTAGAGACTCCATAAGCTCGTCCATAGTGCCGAGTCCGCCGGGCATGACGACGATGCCGTGGGTGTATTTGAGGAACATGACTTTGCGCACGAAGAAGTAGTGGAAGTCGATGTGGGTTTTGACGTAGGGGTTGGCGCGTTGTTCGAACGGGAGGAGGATGTTGAGGCCGATGGACTCGCCGCCCGCTTCCGAAGCGCCCTTGTTTGCGGCTTCCATGAGGCCGGGGCCGCCACCGGTTATGACGCCGTAGCCCTGTTTCACCATCTCTTTAGCGGTCTTGACGGTGAGTTTGTAGTAGGGGTCTTTAGGTTTGCTGCGGGCGGAGCCGAAGATGGTCACCACCGGGCCGACTTGGGACAGGGTGTTGAAGCCGTCGACGAACTCCGCCATTATCCTGAACACCCGCCAAGTGTCTTCGGCCACAGTGCTTTCGATATGCGACATGCCGCGATCTCCTTTTCGACAAATATGCTTTTGATATATTAAGCGGAAACAGGACGGCGGGCAAGGAAGACGCGGCGGGAGCGCGCTATTGAATTTTTAAGAGAATATATATACAATCAGTTCGGCGCGGAGGAAGCTGGCGCGGAGAAGCCGCGCGCCACTTGCATTTTAGGAAAAGACAATGGGCCTGTTAGACAGGATAAAAAGCAAGAAAAAAGTATTCATCATAGACAACGAAGACAGTCTGCGAAAGCTGTTGAGAGCGAGGCTGTCGCATGCGGGATATGACATAGTATCGACGGATAACGGGAACAACCTGTTGGAGACGATAAGGAAGAGTTCGCCGAGGGTGACGCTGATAGACGGGGAGATGCCGGGGGGCGCGGCGCTTGAGGCGCTGGCGCGGATAAGGGCGGACAAGAAACTGAAAGCGGTCAAGGTGTTCATGCTCGCGGACGAGAGCCAGATAGAATCGATAGAGCGGGCTATCAATCTCGGAGTGGACAACTACATAGTGAAGCCGTTCAACCCGGCGGACGTGGTCGAGCGGATAAAAAAGGCTACTTGACCGGGCGGTGTCGCGGAATGGCGATCGCTGAGGAAATGGCCGGGAACGGCAGGCGAGCGACGCGGGTCGGCCCCGTCGGCGCGAGCTTTTCCGGCGCGCGCGTCAGGTTGCGGCTCGGCATCGCGATCCCGGTGCTGATGACGCTGCTCGTGCTCGGCACGGGCTGGGTGATTCTCGACATGAACACCCGAGAGCTTCTGAGCAAACCGACCCCGCTCACGGTCGAAAAGTATCAGAAAGCGGTGGAAAAATCTATCGAGCATACGACCATCGCGGTGGTTGTGGGCGGCGCGTTTTCTCTGCTGGTGGGACTTGCTCTGGCATACGCGATAACAGCCCCGCTCAGGCGGCTGGCCGGGGGCGCGGCTTCCATCGCCGGCGGCGACCTTTCCCGCTCCATTCAAGTCGGCGGCGACGGCGAAATAGCCATTCTAGGCTCCGCTTTCAACAACATGCTCGCCTCCATAAACAAGTACCTTCTGCAAACGATGTCCGGCGGCGTGGTGACTATCAATGAAAAAGCCCGCATCACCGCCGCCAGCGCGGACGCTGAAGTCATACTAGGCGTCAACTCGCGCGACCTAATCGGAAGACACATCACGGAGATGATCCCGGACATCAAGGAAAACCGCCAGTTCCATACTTTGATAAAGGAAACACTCGAAAAGCGGGCTACTTTTGTTGGCAAGGAACTGGCGATAACCACCGAGAACAGGGAAGCGATCCCGGTCTCGATATCGACTTCTTACCTCCGCGACTCGCACGACACGCTCATCGGGCTGATTATCTCGTTCGAGGACGTGAAGAACCTGAGGAAGATTCAGGACCAGATGCAGGTGGTGGACAGGCTGACGACGCTCGGCGGGCTGGCGGCGGGCATTGCGCATCAGGTGAGAAACCCGCTGTGTTCAATCCGGGGCTTGGCACAGTTGCTGAAGGAAAACGCGGAGCCTGACTCTTCTTTGTGCGACTATTCGGACGTGATACTAAGCGACGTGGACCGAATAGACAGGGTCATCGACCGACTGCTGCGGTTCATCCAGCCGACGTCTCAGGGATGGTCGTATGAGTCTTTGAACGACGTGGTTGACGACACGCTGCTGCTGGCGAAACACGAGATACGGAACAAGAGCATTGAGTTGGACGTCAAGCCGAGCGACGGGCTGCCCAAGATAATGTGCCAGAGAGAAAACCTTATGCAGGCTATAATGAACCTTATGGTGAACGCGTTTCAGGCAATCGAGTCGCGAGGGCTTGTGAAGGTGGAGACGGCCTTCGCCGCTTCTGAGAGCGGAGGCGAAGGGTCGATAGTCCTGAAGGTGTCCGACGACGGCCCCGGAATAGCCGACGCGAACATGGCGAAGATATTCGAGCCGAGTTTCACGACCAAGGACGACGGTTCGGGCTTCGGGTTGTCGATAACGAGGCAGACGGTGGAGGCGCACGGGGGCCGGATACGGGTGAGAAACAGACCGGAAGGCGGAGCAGAGTTCACCATCTGGCTTCCTGTCAGGAGCGGCGTGGCCCGTCAAGCCCGAAGCGGGGAGGAGGAGTCGGCAAGTGCATAAAGTGCTCATAGTGGACGACGAGAAGAACATGCGGTTCTTCCTTAAAGAGGCCCTCGTTAAGGAGGGCTACGAGGTGACCACAGCCGAGAACGGGCTGGAGGCCCTCGAAGCGGTTTCCTGCGGCAGTTTCGACTGCGTGCTGCTGGACATGAGGATGCCGAAGATGGACGGGATTCAGACGCTCGAGCGTCTGCTGGGAAAAACTCCCGACACTCCCGTCATAATGATGACCGCTTACGGCTCTCGCGAGGTGGCGATGGACGCCATAAGGCTGGGGGCGTACGACTATTTCACGAAGCCTTTCGACATCAACGAAATGCGAGTGGTGGTGAAACGGGCGCTGCAGAAACAGAAGCTGGAAGACGAGATCCGAAAGCTCAAGGTAAAGCTGGACAAGAAATACGACTACGAGGGAATAATAGGCAAAAGCGAGGAGATGCTGGAAGTATTCGACCTTGTGTCTAAAGTGGCGAAGAACGACATCACGGCGATGATTTACGGAGAGAGCGGCACGGGCAAGGAGCTGATCGCCAATATCATTCACCACAAAGGGCCGAGGAAAGACAATCCGATGGTGAAGATAAACTGCGCCGCCATCCCGGAGACGTTGTTGGAGAGCGAACTGTTCGGGTATGAAAAGGGAGCGTTCACGGGAGCCACGCAGAGGCGGTTGGGCAAGTTCGAGCAGGCTGACGGCGGCACTCTATTCCTTGATGAAATAGGCGACATGAGCCTGATGACCCAAGCGAAACTGTTGCGCGCGCTTGAAGAGAGAAAAGTGCAGCGCCTCGGCGGCAACGAGGTCATCGACGTCAACATCAGGATAATAGCCGCGACTAATCAGGACCTGCCAAAGGCCGTCCATAACAAATCTTTCAGAGAAGACCTCTATTTCCGGCTCAACGTGGTTCCGATATTCCTGCCGCCGCTGAGGGCGAGACGCGGAGACCTCCCGCTGCTGATCGACCATTTCATCGCCGAGAATAACTCCCGGCTCGACAAGAGCGTGCGCGGGGTGTCCTCTTCGGTGATGAAAAGGATGCTTGGATACGACTGGCCGGGCAATGTCAGAGAGCTTGAGAAC
>JAKQBV010000212.1 GCA_029573925.1 bacterium | reverse complement strand
CTTTCGAGCCTGCTTGAAACTAAGAAGCCGATACCCGGAGCGGATGTAAAACTGCGCCGGGGCGACAACGACCTTCTATTCAGGTTCAACCGCGCCGCGCTCGGCCCGAACAATGGCGGCGAATACAAGACGATGGCGATGACCGCCGCAGTTAAAACTCTCGACGGCCTGCTCCCGTGGGAGGCGTCCCCATACCTGACTTTCATAATGAGAAACCACAAATATAGAGTGAGAGAAGGCGCTCCTGACGCAACGCCGATTTATGCGGGAGCTGCGGAGATAGATATCACCCCGCCGGTAGGCATTCCTCTTGCCGGATACGCCGGGAGACAGGGAAAGCCTTCGGACGGAGTTCTGGACCCGCTCATGGCGCAGGCTCTGGCCCTTAAGGCCGGAGAAGAGTCTTACATATTCATCACGTCTGACACGTTTCTTCTCAGGCGCAAATTTCATCAGGAAGTGGCGCTCAAACTGGAGCGTTCTATCGGAATCCCCCGCGATCATGTCGTGATTTCCGCCTCGCATTCGCACTCGTCGTCCGGGGCGATGTTCCCGGAATTGGCGCTTCTTGCGGGAGACGCGGACCCGAAGCTATATGCGGACATCGTAGACAGGTTTGTGACGGTGGCGAAGGAAGCGCACGGGAAAATGCGTCCGGCGCGAGCGGGCGCGGCGTCGGCTCATGCTCCCGGCCTGACGCTCAACCGGCGGCAGGAAGGCGGCCCGGTGGACGACATCGTCCGCGTCGTCCGCTTCGACTCGGCGCAGGACGGCTCGCCGATAGCGGTCATATTCAATTATTCGGCGCACCCGACTGTTCTGAGCGAATCAAACATGAAGTTTTCGGCGGAATACCCCGGCTCGGCGCGTCGCGCGCTAGAGGAGTCCTTTCCCGGCGTGGTCGGCATGTTCATGAACGGAACGCTGGGCAACGCAGGCCCTGCATGCCCCGGCGACTGCGGCTCAGGCCCGGATAAAACGCGCAGACAGGGAGAACTTCTCGCCGCGGCGGTCGCGGACGCTATGAAAACTATCAAAACTTCCGATTCCCTCCCCGTCCAGTTCGTGACGCAGGAAATCCTCGTTCATCCTGAATTGGGGTTGTGGACGACGATGGCCGGGTTGCGTATGGGCGAATTTGCAATTGTTACAATCCCCGGAGAGATGTTCGTCGAACTGGGTTTTCCGGTCAGGGCGCGCGCCGCCGAAATGGGCGTCGAGACATGCGTTCTGGCTGGCGTGACGAACGACACTATGGGTTACATCATCCCGGAAGAGTGGTATCACAAGCATATTTACGAGGCGACATTCGCCATGTTCGGGCCGAAGCAGGGAGAATTCGTCAGGGACAGGTTGCTGGATATACTGGCGCAACTCGAATAGCGGGGAGGGCGATCCCTGCTCTCGACTTTCGGATATATTATACTGAAAATCAAATGAAACTTCCCATTGTCAATATGCGATAACTGCCTCATGCTCAAAGGAAAGAACTTTGAGCATGTCACACATGTTAATGAGTAAAACCATCTAATAACAAGTATAGTCTTTTCGTCGGATTAAATTTTTGTCAGGTCGTCCTGCGACATGCTCCAGCGCATCTTTCCCGCGCCTTTGCCGGGGAACCCTTTGAATGAGACCTTAATCATTCCGCCTTTGTCGATACTGATAGATTCTTCCGGCGGCATCCCTGTGAAATACCCAACCAATTCCGTAAGATAAGGCTGATGTCCGACGACCGCGACATTTTCCTTGCCGATGAGTTTGTTCAGCATGGTATCCACAATAATTTCAGAGCCGGGGGCGGCGAGTTCGGGCATTTCAAAAACGAAGTTCCTGCATTTCTGATGCGCGGCGATAAGATATGCCGTTCGTGCGGCGCGCGCGGCGGGACTTGTCAGGATGTAATCCAATTGTCCGGTCAGTTTGAATATCCCCGGCAGGCTTGCGGCGATCTTTTTCTCTCCCTCGCAGGAAAGCGGCCTTTCGAAATCCGGTCTTCCACCTCCGGCAGGCTCCGCCTCGCTATGTCTTATAAAATAGACGTTCATTAAAATTCGCCGCCGGTTCAGCGTCCGGTTTATTTGGCTTTGCCCCCCGCAAGTTTCATGAACCACTCGGCCCGTTTGTTGTCAGGCTCAAGCTCGAGAACTCTTTTCCAGCTTTTTTCCGATAGCGAGTATTGCTCGGTTTCGAGCAGGATGCGCGCTATCCAAACGTGAGCGGCGGCAAAATCAGGATTCAGTTCTGCGGCCTTAGAATATTTTGCCAGCGCTTCGTTGAGCATCCCTTTTTCGTAGAGGTTGAAGCCTTCCCTGTATGCCACATAAGCGTTGCCGCCGACATCCTTCATCCCTTTAGCTTCCTTCAGCAGCCAAGCCGCTTTCTTGTCCTTCGGATCCATTGATGTGAGCTTTTCGAGAACGGAAACCGCCTCGTCGAGCATTCCTTCCTCGACATAAACTCTGCCGAGCCAGTAGTATGCCTCAAGCAGGGAAGGGTCGAGTTCCACGGCGAGTTTCAACTGGTGAATGACTTTGTCCATGTCCTCGCCGAGGTTGTAGAAGTTGACGCCCATCCATCTGCGGGCTGCGGCCGCCCGCTTTTTCGCTCTGTCAATAACTTTGCCGTTAGGAAACAACTCGATATATCTTTCCCAAATCTGAACCGACATGCCGTGCCATTTAGCGGCTTCGTAAGCCTCCGCGAGTTTTACGACCAGAGCCTCTTTTTCGCCTTTTGATTCAATAACTTTCTTGTATTCAGCGGCCGCCTTTTTATATTCTTTTTTTTGCATCAGGGCGTCGCCCGCAGCCTCGTCCGCGCCCGCCCGCGCCGCCGCGAACAACATAGCCGCCGCAACAATCAGAACTGCCACCGCGCTCAACCTGTTTTTCATTGAATCTCACCTCTGTGTTTAATTATCTTTTATTTTAGACACGCAGGCCCGCCGTGTCTAATGCTGATGACGGGATTTTCTAAAAACTTTCACCCGCGCGTTATTCAAATCCGGCCGCCGCTAACGGGATGCGTTCCGAATCGAACGGCGCGGCTTGTGTTGCGCGGGCGGGGCGGATGTGTTTGAATATTCGCGGACGGCATTTCTTTCAGGAGGATTATTGCGGGGATGAATAAGATTAAAGCGTTTGCGATAGCGGCGGCGGTTTGCGCGATTATCGAGATAACGGCGGCGGTCGATTCGGCGGCTCAGAATATGGACTTCTCGTTCGACGCGGAAAAGATTTCCCAGTTTATGAAGTATATCCCTCCGATAATCAGCTCGGTGAGGTTCTATCCTGCGGAACCAAGGCCGGACGATGCGGTTAAGGTTGTCGCGCGGGTGGGCAGGCTTAAACTTTCAGACGATGATTTCGAGACCTTGGACGAAGTAAAGCTTTTTTATTCGACGGACGGCGGAGAAACATGGGAAAGCGCGGACATGGTGGAAGATGAAGACGGGCTTGAGTGGGAAGGCGAAATACCGCCCCTCGGAGCTGCGGGCGGCGTGGCGTTTTACGTTTCCGCCACGGACACTGCCGGGAACGTCGCGCGAGTTATATCTCCTGAGGATACTATGCCGGGCTGGGAGCCGGGAGGGCCGGGGTCGCCGTTCGATTATCTGGATTTGATATTCGAGCATGAGGAAGCCGAACCGCGCGAAATACCGGCGTATATGGACGTGCGGGCAGTTTGGTTCGGCTATGACGACGAAAAGTTTTATTTCAGCGTGGAGTTCAAGGAACAGCCTCGCCCCGGCACGGTCGCGCCTCTCGACGCGAACGTGTACTTATTTGCTCTGGTGAACAGGTCACTCGTGTTTGATCCCGCGTTGCTGCAGAAGGCGCGGGCGGGCGCGCTTGAGGGCGCTATGTTAGAAGCGCAGATAATGGAGATGGCTCAGAGCGTCTGGGCGTGGTACTACGCTCCCACTATCGAAATAGCTCCGGCTATCGAAGGCGTGAAGTTCCCGGCGTACGCGCTGATACATCCCGGCAAGATAGACTGGGAGGAATCCGAGGCGAATAAGTCCGATTACAGAGTTCAGACATTGAAATTCAAGGAATACTCTGCGGAAGTTTTCGACAAAGGCGCGTTCGGATACAACATAAACGGCAACAAGATGGATATATGGTTCGGCCGCCGGTTGATCGGGCCATCCGAGCGAGACACAATCAATTTCGTGACCGGCAATCTGCGGCTGGCAGGCTCTGACATTATGAAAGCCAAGCCGCTTATGGGAGACATCTCTCATTCCGCGTCAATTGTGATGCAAGACTACTATTACGAGGTCGAGTAGTCGGATTGCGGCAGCCGGCTCGCGGAGTTATTTCGCTGAAGCGATGGTTTTGCCCACTGCGGCGGCGACGGCGGCGATCTGTTTCATCGTCTGAGCGAAACACTCGAAATCAAGAGATTGAGGCCCGTCGCTAAGAGCCGCGCGCGGATTCGGATGGACTTCTATCATAAGGCCGTCCGCTCCGGAAGCGACAGCAGCAAGCGCTACTGGCGCTATCTTGTCTCGAACTCCCATCGCGTGGCTGGGGTCCACCACGACTGGAAGGTGGCTCTCGGCTTTGATATACGGTATCGCGCACAGGTCGAGCGTGTTGCGGGATGCGTCCGAAAAAGTCCTGATTCCTCTCTCGCACAGCACGATTTTCTCGTTGCCCTCGCTCATTATGTACTCGGCGGACATCAACAGGTCTTTGACAGTGGCGGACATGCCGCGTTTGAGCAGGACGGGCTTTCCGCTCTGGCCGACCATTTTCAGCAGAGAGAAGTTCTGCATGTTGCGCGCTCCGATCTGAAGCATGTCGGCTTCCTCGGCGCAGACTTCGAGAGACTTCTCGTCTATGACCTCGGTGACGAAAGGCAGCCCGGAGGCGGCGCGAGCCTCCGCCAACAGTTTCACGCCCTCCGCGCACAGGCCTTGAAACGCGTATGGCGATGTGCGGGGTTTGAATGCCCCTCCGCGCAGCATGGCGGCTCCAACGGAAGCTATGAACTTTGCGGTCGATACTATCTGCTCTCTTGACTCGACGGCGCAAGGGCCTGCCATGACCGTCAGCGTCCCGCCGCCTATCTTCACCCCGCCGACCTCCACCGTCGTGCACGTCTGCCTGAACTCGCGGCCCACAAGCTTGTACGGGCGCGACACATGAATGACATTGATGACTCCCGGCAGTCCCTCTATTGTTATCGAATCCACCTGCTTTTCATTGCCGAGCACGCCGATGGCCGTTCTTTGCGAGCCGGGGATGGCGTACGGAGTGAATCCAAGTTTTCTCACTTCTTCCTCTACCGCTGAAATCTGTTCTGGGGACGCGTTGTTTTTCATTACTATCAGCATGGCGACTTGCTCCGTGACTTTTGTCGGGCGCACGATGGGCGCGGATATAATATACGCCAACGCGGGCGAGAGCGCCACCCGCGCGCGAGCTTCCTCTTTGCGGCGAAAAACGCTGTCCCGGAAATAGCCCGCATCCGCAGAAATGGCTGGGTATTGCTCTTCTTGGCTCGTCATGCTTTAATTTTGTTCATGAACCGCGTGGAAAATAGAAAGCCGCCGCAAGGCCTGCTTATGAAGCCAGTTCGCGTCGCCAAGCAGGACATTTACGACTCGGATGAGATATCGGCGAAAATCAAGGAATTTCTGGAAGCCGACGGCGTGAAGCTGAAAGGCGCGCGCGCGCTGGCTCTGTTTTGCGACGACGCCGCAGGCGGGGGCGACACGGACGCTAAAGGCGTCCGGGCCGAGGTCGTCATCGCCGCCGCCGAAGCGATGGCCGCTCTTGGCGCGGAAAAGATAGCGGTAGCCGGAGTAGCGCATCCCGGATGCGCTTCCCGAACGAGCAGGTTCTCCGCTGAACAAACCGCTAGGCTGCGCGCCACCGCGGAAATCGAGGACATACGCTCGATGAGCCGCGCTAGGGCGAATCCGGACAACCCTCTGACTCAGATGGAGTTCAGACTGCCGAAGGTATTGCTTGAAAGCGACTTTGTTATGTCGCTTCCGAAAGCGAAGACCAGCGCGATGACGACTGTGTGCTCGTCTATGGATTTGACGCATCAGACGATGAGGGACCCCGACAGGCTTGCGTTGCATGACTTTCGCCTGCATCAGAAACTTGTCGACATACACGCATGCCGAACGCCTGACTACGCGGTCTATGACGCGATAGTCGCCGGCGAAGGGCAGGGGCCGATGAATCCGTCGCCGCGAAAGCTTGGGCTTTTAGTCGGCGGCTCCAACCCGGCCAATGTCGATGTCGCGATGGCGAACCTGATGGGGTACGGCATTCACGACGTCGCGCATCTTAGATTGCTGGCGGATAGAGGGGAATGCGCGTCGAGCGCGGCGACGATGGACGTTCGGCCCGAGGGCGCGATAGGGCGCTCGGCGCGGTTCAGGGACGCCGAATGGGATATTGAAGGAGCGTGTCCGTGGATAAGCGTCACGGGAGGCGCGGAGAAGTATTGTCCCGGCGGTTGCGTGGGTTTCATCAGGCAGGCGATGGACGCGCTAGTCGGCGCGTCCGCTCTGAACGGGACTCCAGCGCATATTATCGCGGGCAGGCCGGTGAACTATCCCGACACGGTCGTGGACAGGGAGCGGACGCTTGTCGTCGGCGATTGCGCTCAGGCGCTGGCGAATATCGGCGTGTTCATTCCCGGATGTCCGCCCGACATCTCGGCCATCGAGTTTGAGATGATGAAGATATTCGGAACAAAAGGCGCGAATGGCTTGAAGACTAGAATGGCCGTCAAAGCGGGGATGCCTCTTGATTCCGTAGTGGACGCTCTGCGGCGCGGCGTTTTCGACGGGAGCGGTCCGGGCGGCGTCTCCGCGTCCGAAATCGCCATGTCCGCCGTTAAGCGCGTTCTCGATCAATAATGAGCCGCGAAGGCCCGGTTCGGAAAATGCGGTTCGAAATATTTGGCCGTTTTTGTTGATTTTGCTTGTATAAGCGGGAAAAATAAAATATTATGAAACGGTTCAGGCAGTAGTGTTGAATATATAATCAGAGGCGGACGCTCAATCGGGATTCGCCAGACAATGACGCGGGGTGATTGGCTGTGGATATAAATCAAATAGTCCAAGTGTTCAAAAAAAGCAGAATCTTCGACGGGTTAGGCGACGAAGAACTGAAAAAAATGGCCGCCGGCTGCTCGGAGCAGTCGTTTCCCATAGGAACGGTTATTATTGAAGAAAACGACCCGCCGAAAGAGATGCTTTATGTCATAAGGCAGGGCGAGATCGTGGTGTCCGTGGCTCAGGCGATAGTGGACAGTTGCGAAGGAGCCGACGGCTCGGCGATGATAACCACTCTCGGCGAGGGCGACGCGTTCGGCGAGATAGCCATAATCGACGAGATGCCTCATTCGGCCACCGTCACCGCAATGTCGGATTCCATTGTCATTCTGCTTCCGATGTCCCATTTCTATTCGCTCGTCGAAAAGGATAAGAACATAGGCTATGTGGTGATACGGAATCTGGCAAAACTTATATGCCAGAGGCTGAGAGGCTCCAACTTCCTGACGAAGCATTTCGTGTCTTGGGGAGTGCCGGACGCGTTCGAAGAACAATCGAAGTCCTGAGGAGAACAAGCGATGAAGTTGAGCATAGCGGTGTCCGAGCCGGACGCCAAGTTCAGCGCGCTCGCGTTGAAGGGCGAATTTGAGGACACTTTCAGAGCGGCTTCCGGAGCCGGGTTCGACGGAGCCGAACTGCATGTGCGGAATCCAGCGACCGTGGACGCCGGGCGCGTCAGTAAGCTTCTTGCGGATTTCGGGCTTGTAGCTCCGGCCATCGGAACCGGAAGGGCTTTCGGAGAGGACGGATTGTGCTTTTCGTCCCCAGACGAGAAAACGCGCCGCGAAGCAGTCGAGCGGATTAAATCTCACATCGACTTCGCCGCCGGTTTCGGCGCGCTTGTCATCATCGGCCTCATAGTCGGCAAGAACCCCGTCACTCCGGAATCGGAACGGTGGGCGACGGAGTGTCTGGCCGAATGCGCGGGCAGGGCCGAGAGGCGCGGCGTCAAACTAGCCGTCGAGCCTATCAACAGATACGAAACATCCTTCATTATCACCGTCGAGGACTGCCTGCGCTTCCTTGACAAAGTGGGCAGCCCCGCGTGCGGCGTTCTCCTCGACACTTTTCACATGAACATCGAAGAAGCCTCCATCGAAAACAGCATACGTCTGGCGGGAAGCCGCGCGGCGCACGTTCACATCGCCGACAGCAACCGGCGGCATCCCGGCGCGGGGCACATCGACTTCCGCTCAATAATCGAAGCCCTATACGGCATTGGCTACGACGGGTTTCTGTCCGCAGAAATATTTCCTCTTCCGGACCCAGAAACGGCCGCAGTCAACACCGTCGCGCACATGAAGAAAATCCTTGCCGGGTAAAAGACCTATGGGCCGGACAAGCTCTCCCGAAAAGGTTCAACTCTTTTGCGGAGCGATATACTCCCCGCAAGCTGACATGGAGCGCGCCAAGGCCGACCTAGAAGCCGCTTTCGGCCCGATCGATTTCTCAAGCGACATATTCGACTTCAATTTCACCGAATACTATTTCGGCGAGATGGGCGCAGGATTGAAAAAAATCTTTTTTGCATTCGAGAACCTGATAGAACAGGACTTTATATCAGAAGCGAAATTGACTGCCAACGAGATTGAGGAGAGACATTCGAAGCTTTCCGGCGATGGCGCGTCTCATCTCCGAACGGTGAACCTTGACCCCGGATACCTTTCGTCAGCCAAGGTTGTTCTTCCCACAACGAAGGACAACTGTCACAGGATATATCTCAAGGACGGCATTTACGCTGAAATAACTTTGAGTTACACAAAACCGGCGTTCAAACCCTTGAGTTGGACGTATCCGGACTATGCGACGCCGGAGTATATTTCTTTCTTCAACGAACTGAGAGCAAGATACAGGAATAAGCTTCCGAAGATGTAACGCGGGGAATTTTGTTTGGGAGCGCGAGAGCGGGCGGCTATTGCGGGCCTCTGGGAGCGCCAGCGCGTCGCGGCTTGTTCAGATGCCGTACCATCTTCGCCATGCACCCTCCGTTGATATACTCGATTTCATCCACAAGCTGGCTTACCAGATATATCCCTCTGCCCCGGTCTCTTCTTATTCCTTCGGGAGCCGTCGGGTCGGGTATGCTCGAAGGGTCGAAACCTTCTCCCTCGTCTTCTATTACGAATTCAAGCTTTTCGCTGTACAGAGCGCAGGAAACCTTCACCTGTTTTTTCGGGTCAAGCTTGTTGCCGTGCTCGATAGCGTTGATCCCAAGCTCGTGCATGGCGAGCTTCAGGTTCCATATTTCATCCGGAGCCAAATCCGTCCGCAGAAACAACTGGCTGATAAGCTCGTTTACCTTGTCCAGATAGTCGTACCTGCTCTCGAACTCGAACTTAATCTCGTGTTTTATGCCGAGGTCTTCGCGGGCGCGGCGGCGTTTCTCCATCGTGTCGTTTATCGCCTTCATCAACTTCTGAATCTCAAACGGCTTGGTAACATACTCGTCCGCGCCCGTCTTGAACCCGGTAACGATGTCCATCTCGGCGCTCTTTGCCGACAGCATAATGATTGGGATGTGGTTATACTCGCGCTGAGTTTTCAGCCGCCCGCACACATCGTATCCGTCTATGCCGGGCATCATAATATCTAGGATAATCAGATCGTATTCTTTCTTTGGAACCAGCCGGAGCGCGGTCTCGCCGTCATACGCCTGATCGACCGCGAATCCCTTAACCGTCAGGTATCGTTCGAGCATCCGGCAGAGGTCTCTGTCGTCGTCGACAACGAGTATTTTTTTCTGCTCAGACATTGCAAAAGTTCCCGCGCCGCGCGGATGTCCGCGCGGCTATTTTTTCAGCATTTCAGTAATGGCGGGGAGGGCCTCCTCCACCTTTTCGCGCAGAACCACCGCCGCATGCGAGTCAATGTAAGTGTTTTGAAGGTTTATCACTATGACGGATGCCCCGCCGGCCAGCGCCGCCTGCGGAAGCATAGACGCCGGAGCGACGGTCAGCGACGAGCCGACCACCACCATGACGTCGCAACTCTCAGCGTCCCTCTCAGCTTGCACGAGTTGTTTGAAGGGCAGAGGCTCTCCGAACAGCACGACGTCGGGCTTGATAACCCCGCCGCAGTCGCAACGCGGAACGCCTCCGCCTGACTCCAGCCTCCGCACAATCTCTGCCTGCTCGATTTCGGCGCGGCAGTTCATGCAGTGGGCGAACGCTCCGTTGCCGTGCAACTCTATGACTTTGCGGGAGCCTGCCCTCTGGTGCATGTTGTCAATATTCTGCGTTATCACCGAATGAAGCTTTCCCATCCGTTCCCATTCGGCCAGAGCAAGATGCGCCGGGTTGGGCTTAGCTTTCTCGACCACTTTCGACAACGGCCCCATGAAAGAATAAAACTTTTCCGGGTTCCTTCTGAACGCGTCAATTGTGGCCACCTCTATGGGGTCCACCTTATCCCACAACCCTGAGCCTGGGCTTCGAAAATCGGGTATCCCGGACGGAACGCTTATTCCGGCTCCGGTGAGCGCGACCGCCCTGTTTGCGTTCCTGATGAAGTCGGCGGCTTTGCGCGCCAGTTCGACGTTCAAGATTTCCCTCCGGACTTGCCGTCGTCTTTCACTTCCTTTCGGCATGACTTCATGTCCACTCCCAGCGTGTCATAAAACTGTGTGAATCTGTCGTAGCCGTGAGGATATCCGGTTCTGAGCCTGAACACCCCGTTTCCGTCCGAGAGCAGGGTGACGGGAATCCCTGTGGCCATGTGAGGATCAACCATCTTCGGAGCTTTGTCCACATCCACCATCGTCACATCCACACAGTCCGCGTACTCGCGTTTGAACCTGTTAATCTCAGGCAAAAGCCTCATGCAGTAGCCGCACCAGTCGGCCATGAAAAAAGTCAGGTGCGGCCTTTTCTTTTTTAACGAGTTGGAGATAGATTTCTGATATTCATTAGGCTTTGCCGGGGCAGCCAGCGCCGAGGATATTTCTTTTTCCTGAATATCCACCACCCAAACCGTGTCAAGCCCGGTTTCGGGTCTCAAAAGAAAAACCGTAGGAACGAACTGCACATCGTAAGCTCCCCTAAGCGCCGTGTTGTCTTCGGCCTTTATCTCGAATACTTCCGCTTTGCCGCCGCGCGCCGCTTTTTTAACCGCAGGCAGCGAGTCCCGGCTGTCTTTTATCGTGTCCGAGTAGAAAAAGAGAATAACCGGAGTTCCCTTGCGAAGAGAATCTCCCACTTTTTGTTCAATCCTTGCCGAGGCCGACGCGGACGGAGCGGGTTTTGCAGGCTGAGATTTTTCCTTGGAGGCTTCGCTAAGTTGAGCGCCCCACATTGCTATTGCCATCACAATTACCGCTGCCGCCGCAATTGCTGATGTTCTTCTCCTCATGACGCATGCCTCGCTGTGTCGTTCATTAAAACATTATAACACATTTTTGCCGTTTTTCTCTGTTTTTTACGCCTAAAAGCTCTTTCGATGTCTCGCGTTTTAACCCGTCGCCCCCACATTATGACAATGATTGTTTCCGCAAGCATATTACACTTGCGAGAATTGCGTTATTACAAAAATCGGCTGATTCAGTATTTTATATTTGACACGCGCCGCGTCCTCAAGGTACGATGAAACCCGTATTATGACTATGTCAACTTTATGGGAGGCGCAAATGGAAGGAGATTTGTTGTGGAGTCCGTCTAAGGAGCGCGCGGCAGACACCAACATGTTCGCGTTCATGCAGAGAATCAACAAGAAATACGGCAAGGATTTCAAGGAGTACGAGGATTTATACCAGTGGTCTATAGACAACATGAAAGATTTCTGGGCGGAGATGTGGGACGCCGCAGGGATTATCGCATCCGAAAAATACACAGCGGTTATCGACGATGAAAAGAAGATGCCGGGGGCGGAATGGTTCGTCGGCGCGAAGCTGAACTTCGCCGAAAACCTACTTAGGCGCAGAGACGACAAAACGGCTCTGGTATTCTACGGCGAGGGGATGGAAGAGCCGGAGCGGATGACATACGCCGAACTGTACGACAATGTGGCGCGTATCGCCAAGTCGCTCAGGGAAGAAGGCGTCGCCGCAGGAGACCGCGTCGTCGGGTTCATGCCCAACATGCCGTGGACAATCGCGGCCATGCTCGCGGCCACCAGCATCGGCGCGATATGGTCTTCCTGCTCGCCCGATTTCGGAACCAAGGGCGTCCTCGACAGGTTCGGCCAGATCGAGCCGAAAGTTCTCTTCACCGCCAACGGCTATCAATACGGCGGAAAGAAGTTCGACTCGCTGCAGAAAGTGAGCGGCATTTTCGAGCAGTTATCGTCCCGCCCGAAGATAGTGGTTGTTCCTTACACAGAACAGAACGCAGACATCAGCTCCGTCCCGAACGCCATCCATCTGAAAGATTTCATGTCGAAAGAGGAGGGGCTTGAGATTGAGTTCGAGCAACTCCCGTTCATGCATCCCCTTTACATAATGTACTCATCCGGAACGACGGGACTTCCCAAGTGCATGGTTCAGAGCGCCGGCGGAATCCTCATCCACCACATAAAAGAGCTTATGCTGCACACGGATGTGAAACCCGACGACAAGCTTTTCTACTTTACCACCTGCGGCTGGATGATGTGGAACTGGATGGTATCCACGCTAGCGCTAGGCGCGACCCTGATTCTGTTCGACGGCTCTCCGTTCTTCCCGGACCCCGGCATCCTCTTCAAAATCGCCGAAAAGGAAAAGATGACCATCTTCGGCACGAGCGCGAAATATATCGATTCGGTGCAGAAAGAGGGATTGAAGCCGAAGGAGAAATACAATCTCGGCTCCCTGAAAGCGCTGCTCTCCACCGGGTCGCCGCTGTCGATAGACAACTTCGAATACGTCTACAGCGGAATCAAGGACGATATATGTCTTTCGTCGATATCCGGAGGCACGGACCTGAACGGATGCTTCGCGGCGGGCAACCCGATGGGGCCGGTTTACGCGGGCGAGCTTCAGTGCCGCTGCCTCGCCATGAAGGTCGAAGCTTACGACGACAACGGCAAACCGGTTCTGGATAAGCAGGGCGAGTTGGTCTGTTCAATGCCTTTCCCCTCCATGCCTATCTATTTCTGGAACGACCCTGAAGGCAAGAAATACCACGACGCGTATTTCGATGTTTACCCCAACGTGTGGCGGCACGGGGACTTCGTGAAGATAACCAAGAACAAAGGCGTCATCATGTATGGCAGGAGCGACGCGACTCTCAATCCCGGAGGGGTGCGCATCGGCACGGCGGAGATTTACAGGGTGGTCGAGAATATCAGCGAGATTGCCGACAGCCTCGTCATCGGACAGGAATGGCAGGGCGATGTTCGCGTCATTCTTTTCGTCAGGCTTCAACCCGGCGTCGAACTGTCAGACGACCTTGTCAAAAAAATCAAGACCGCCATCAGGAACAACTGTTCGCCGCGCCATGTCCCCGCGAAAGTTATCCCCATCGCGGATATTCCTTACACCATCAACATGAAGAAAGTCGAAATTGCCGTTAAGAAGATAATCCACGGTCAGGAAGTTAAGAACAGGGACGCGCTGAAGAATCCGGAGTGTCTCGAACTTTATGCGGGGCTGCCGGAATTGCAGAGTTAATACGGCTCGACAACCACGAACGATATTTCAAACGGCGCGGGCGCAAACCCCGCGCCGTTTTTCATGCGCGGCAGATAGATAACCGCATGTTTATGACATCTCGGAAGCGGGTTATACTAATCGGGGGGCGCGGCCCGGCGGCCGAGGTTGTGAAATGGCTAGAACAAAAAAACTTTCTGAAATAGAGAAGCTGATAGACCGCCTTCGCGACTCCGAAGATTATCAGGATCAGTTGGTGTTCGCGCGCAGATATCCGCCGCGCAAAGCGGTGTATTCCGATTTGAAACCGCCGCCGCCGGGGCTGTTGGCGTCCAACCTGAAGGCGCTGGGCATAGAGAAGCTTTATTCGCATCAGGCGGAGGCTGTGAGGTTGGCGCGGGCGGGCCGAAGCTTGGTACTCGCCACCGACACTTCCAGCGGAAAATCTCTTTGCTACAACATTCCTGTCATTGAGACGATGATGTCCGACCCGGAGGCGCGCGCGCTTTACATTTTCCCGACAAAAGCTCTCGGTCAGGATCAGACCCGGATGATCCACGAGATGGCCGACCCAGAATCGGAATACGACGAGACGCGGGCGTTTCATTCCGTCAGGATGGGGCGCCGCGCGTTGAAGTTCGGCACGTACGACGGCGACACTTCGAAGGAATCCCGCTCGGCTCTCCGCCGCGAGGCCAACATACTGCTCACCAATCCCGACATGCTTTCGCTGGGGATACTGCCGAATCATTCGCGCTGGTGGAGCGGCTTCTTCCGCAACCTGCGTTATGTCGTGCTGGACGAGATACACACATACAGGGGAGTGTTCGGCTCTCACGCCGCGAACCTGATGAGACGCCTGCGCAGAATTTGCGCGGCATACGGTTCCGACCCGGCGTTTATATGCTGTTCGGCAACCATAGGCAATCCCGGCGAGCACGCGGCGCGGCTCATCGGGGACGATGTGGCGGAAATAACCGAAAGCGGCGCGCCCGCCGCCGGAAAACTGTTCGTCATGTGGAATCCTCCTCTTGCGCGAGGCTCGAAGGAGGAGAGGCGCAGCCCCATAACTGAATCCATAAATCTTTTCTCGCATCTCGTGGGTTCCGGGCTTAGAACCATTGTTTTCGGCAAAGCCAAACCGACGGTCGAGGTGATACTGCGGATGACGCGCGAGAAGCTTCTGAAGAACGATGTGGGGCCGGACGCCATCGCGTCATACAGGGGCGGGTATCTGCCGTCTGAAAGACGCGCCATAGAAAGAAGCCTCGCGCGGGGCGAACTGCTGGGGGTGGCATGCACGAACGCTCTCGAACTCGGCGTGGACATCGGCAGCCTAGACGCGGCGGTCATCAACGGGTTCCCCGGCTCGATATCAAGCGTCTGGCAGCAGGCGGGGCGCGCGGGCCGCAGACACAAGCAGTCTCTCGCCGTGATGGTCGCCTACCCTGAACCGCTTGACCAGTACCTGATGAGAAACCCCGATTATTTTTTCGGCTCTCCCGTCGAGCGCGCGGTAATTCACCCTTCTAACCCGTACATATTGGAGGCGCACCTTCGCGCGGCGGCGGCGGAGCTTCCCCTGAAGCGCTCCGAAGAGCCGGCGTTCGGCGAGAACTTCGTCCCCGTCGTCCGCAAACTGATAAAGAAGGGCGAGCTTGTGGAGAGGCGCGGCGGCGCATGCTATGCCGGCAATGACTATCCGGCGGCGGAAATCAACCTGCGCTCCGCCGGAAACTCCCGCTATTGCATCATGCTCGAGGACGGCAACGTTATCGGCGAGATGGAATCATCGACAGTGCAATGCTATCTGCACGAGGGAGCCGTCTATCTGCATCAGGGAGAAAATTATTATGTGAAGAAGCTGGACACCGAGAAGAAGACGGCGGTCGTGTCGAGGAAAGACATGCCATACTACACGCGCTCGCTCAGCAGGGAATGGATAACGGTCGACCGCGAGACGAAGCGCGCGCGAGTCGGCGCGACGGATGTTTTCTTCGGCTACGTGTTCGTCACTTCGCGCGTTCACTCATACAGGAAAATCAGGAACAAGGATAAAAGGACTATGGGGACGGAGGAGTTGGATTTTCCAGAGGAAAGGCTGTGGACGCAGTGCTGCTGGTTTTCTCCGAGTGAAAAACTGGAAGCGAGGCTGAAAGAGAAAAGAATGGACCTCGCGGGCGGATTGCACGCGCTGGAACACGCGTCTCTGGCGATGTTGCCTCTGTTGGCGATGTGCGACAGACAGGACGTCGGCGGAGTGTCAACAGACATGCATCCCGACGCCGGGAACAGACCCGCGATTTTTCTCCACGACGCCTACGAGGGCGGAATGGGGCTTGCCGAGGCGGGCTTCAACAGAATCGAAGAGCTGTTCGAGAAAACTCTGGAGCTTATTTCCGGATGTCCCTGCGAAGACGGATGTCCGTCTTGCGTGCAATCGGCAAAGTGCGGCAGCATGAACAATCCTCTAGATAAAAGGGCGGCGGCGGAAATGTTGAAGACGATTCTGAAAGGCGGGTGAGGGCGGAGTACGGAATCAAGCTTCTTTCAGCGTTCGGCTGACGATGTGCGAAATATTGTCCGCGTCGTCGGGCAACTCGTAAATCTTGTTTTTCAGAAACACCTTCAGCACTTCCGGATCGAGTTTTCCGGATTCAGATTCCATGCGAAGTATGTCAAGAGACCTCTGAACTGGGATGGCGGGTTTGTACGGCCTGTCCTGCGCTGTGAGCGCGTCGTAAACATCCACCAGAGCGAGAATCTTTCCTTGCAGTGGGATCTCGTCGCCGCGCAGTTGATTGGGATATCCTGTTCCGTCGATTCGCTCGTGATGACAGGCTGCAAACTGAGGCACATGGCGAAGCCTCTTGGAGAACGGGATCTGACTAAGAATTTTGAAGGAGCTTTCGACATGCGAGTTCATGTTGCGTCTTTCTTCTTCGGTGAGGTTGCCCTTTTCAATTTTAAGAACCTCCGCTTCGCGAGGGAGCAGGCAATGATGTTTTTCGCCGTCAGAATCGATGAATGTTTTCGCTGCTATGGCGTCTATGCGTTCTGCTTCTTGAGGCTTGACGAAGCCGGGTTTGTTCATCCTCTCTATGAAAGCGAAATCCATGTCCACGGCCGCTTTTTTGCGCTCAAGCTCTTCGGCGAGGGCGGCGAACTCTTTGGAACCGCCGCCGCGTTTGAGAATCTCGGTCTGTTTTCCCAGAGAGGCGACGTCCTCGGACAGCTTTACGCTCTCGAATCGCTCCCGGATTTTCGCGAGTTCTTCGGGATAGAGTTTATTTTCTTTCACTAGGATGTGTTCGCGCACGCCGATCTTGCCCACGTCGTGCAACCACGCGGAGTATTCCAGCTCGCTGATTTCCTCTTCGGAGAAACAGCCCATCGCGCGCGCGGTGGCGGCCGCGAACCGCGCGACCCTGCGGGAGTGTCCGGCGGTCGCAGGGTCCCGCTCGTCGATGGCGCTCGCGGAAAACCTCACAAGCGCGTCGAACAGGTCAGTCACTTCCTTGTACAACTGAGCGTTGTCTATCGCCACCGCCGCCTGCGACGCCAGCGACATCAGTATCCTCTGGTCCCTTGCGTTGAAAGCGACAGCCTCGTCGTCGATTTTTTTATTTATCAGTTGCACCGCGCCCGTGATGTCCCCGTTACGGTTTACCATCGGCACGGTCAGCATCGACTTTGTCCTGTAGCCGGTCTTCTGGTCGATCTTGCGGTTGAACTTGAAAGGTTTCGTTTTGTCGATTTTGTAAACATCGGGGATATTTAGCGCCTCCGATGTGGAAGCGACATATCCGGCTATGCTGGAGTGATCTATCTTGATGCGTATTTCTTTAAGCAGATCGACGTCCACCACATGGAAGTAAAGTTCTTCCTTGTCCGGGTCAACGAGGTAGAGAGTGCCCTTGTCGGCGTGAAGGAGGCCTTTTGCTTCGTCGATGATTCGGGTCAGGAGAGAGAAGAGGTCGATTTCCGAGCTGATGGCCACGCCGACGTCGAGCAGTTTCGTGGTCAGGGTCTGAAGTTCCTCAAGCTCGGCTTGAACGTGCCTGACGTGTTTTTCAAGCGAGCTGAACCTGTCGCGGAACTCGTTGAGCGAGCCTTCAACGAAATTCTCGTTGCCCGCCGTGTGTTTATTTAGTTTTTTTCTGACAGTCGCCATCCGGTGAAACCGCCGATCAAGAATTCCTATGATATTAAATCACAATTCCATGATTAGCGCCACTTCGTTGCAATTAGGAAAATGAACGCACTTTATGCAGTCCGCCCACACCTTGTTGGGAAGCTCGCTCATGGCGATCCGCTCGAACTCGAGTTTTTCGAAGAACTCCGGCTTGTATGTCAAGGTGAAAACCTTGGGAAGGCCCAGTTCTCCGGCTTCCTTGAGAGCCTGCCTGACGAGTTTGGAGCCGTACCCTTTGTTCTTATGGCGGGGAGCGACTGCCAGCGACCTTATCTCGGCAAGGTCGTTCCAGCAGACGTGCAGAGACACGCAAGCGAGGACAACGCCTTTTTTCTCGACTACCATAAACTCGCGAATCTGTTCGTAAATAGCGTTAAGCGAGCGGGGGAGCATCTCGTTTTTTCGCGCGTAGTTCATGATGAGCTTTTGAATCTGCTCCGCGTCGTCCACAGTTGCGTGGCGCAACAAAGCGCCGTTCGCCGTCACGCTTTTTCTTTTAGCCATCCTGTCAACTCCAGCCGCGCCTTAGCCTTCGCCCGAAAAGAGGGTTAATTCTGATCGGGTTTCTGAACGTCCGGTTTATTCGGCGAATCAGGGGCGGACGGTCCCTTCGGCCCCTCGATCTCGCCGCCTTTGATTTTACTTTGTTTTTTAAATCTTTCCAGTCTGAGAAAGTTTTCCGGGCTGTACGGGTTCTTGTGCAGTTCCCCTCTTGTCTGGTGCAGAGTGTAAACGACGTCCGTCAGCAGGTTGAGCGCGCGGTTGAGCGCGGACTGAGCCTCGGAGTCAACTGTTTTGAAAGAGGCCCCGCGCCGGTACGCTTCGTAGATGATGGAGCCTTTTTCGTTTGCGAAATCCATATCGGCGTCCACCCTCGCAGGGATGTCTTTAATGACCGCCGAGCCGTCAAAAAGAAAATCGAATTTTTTCGCCGTCGGCTCGAAATCGGAATGAAAAAACATTCTATGTCCGGCGGTTTCGAGAGGGCGGAAACTTGAGGAAGGAGGCGCCGGTTCAAGCATGTCGAGAGCCACGCGAGAGAGAGCGCCTAGTTCCGCAGCCTGAACCGGGCCTTCGGCGTTAGTGTCTATCAGCCGTTGCATTCTTTTTATGTGATAGACAAATCTTTCCATTCCTCTGAATCTGAGAAGCTCGGTGGAAAACCCTTCTTTCTGCCTGACCAGTTCATCATAAAGTTCCGGGTTGCTCTTGACGCCTTCGAGGTAGGCTTTCTGGTTGGATTTAACGATGTTTCGGAGTGGAGTAGGGAAGTGAGCCGAGGCGGAGAGCGCGGTTTTTTCATGAACCGCGTCAGTCCATGCCGCGGCCCGGGCACATGCTGCGGAGACAATCAACAGCGCTGAAACGAGAACCTTCAACGCGTTCATCCGTCAACCTTCTCAGAGGTTCCAAGTTCGTGGATTTTCCTGTTAAGCTCCTCCATCTGCCTTCTCATCCGGAGGATGATACGGACGCCGGCTAGGTTGACGCCTTCCTCGCGGGTCAATTTCCTGATTTCCCGGATGTCGTCGAGGTCGCGCATCGAGTACATCCGGTTCTGGGTGTCGGTGCGGCGGGGGACCACGAGTTGTTCCCGTTCGTACATTCGGAGAGTCTGCGGATGCACGCCCAGCAGTTCCGCCGCGACGGAAATTATATACACAGGCTCATCGTAACCGTGGAAGCTCATAGACCCATTCCCGATGGAGTGGAAAATCGGCGGGAGCGGTCAGCCGCTCACGCTTTTAACAAGCGGCACGCCCCAGCGGAAAACCCACACCCATATCAGGGCTATCAGCCCTATGCCGACGATGGAAAGCGCTATCATCTTCCAGTCGTCGGCTCCGGCTTCGCCGGGTTCCGCCACTGTTTCATGAACAAGCCCGCATTGCCCGCACACTTTCCTGATTTTCATTTTTTCTTTATCTTCAGACATGGCATTTTCCATTCGTGTTTTGTTTAATGATATACCAAATGCGCCGCCGAATTCAACTTAGACCAAATAATGAGCGGCGTCATTTCTCGGCGCGCGCAGCGGAATCCGGAGAGAACAAGCCTTTTTGCGGCAAATAAAAAAGCGAATGCCGGCGCGGTTTTCTCATCGCGGAGAATCATGTAAAAATCATTTTTCAATCGTTGACTGGGGAAGACGCTGAACATATAATATCAACGGTCGCGCGAAGGAAATGAAGCGCGGCTGTGGCCGAAGTCTGAATAATATAGACACACAAAACCGGCAGCTCGAGGATTTACGGCAGGCTGTTTGAAAGTTCGCAGACCAACCGAATCCCATGCAAATGCTCCGGCGGGCGGCGGTCGCGCGCGGCAACGGTGAGAGAAACGCTATTTTAATTATAGATAGGGGGAATGACCTATCAGCGACGCTGCTGCAAGCGTAGGTCTTGTAAATTTCAAGATTAATCCCAATTTCGCAAATGTATTAAAAGCGCGCGGCGCGAAGAATCTTTCGCGTTGCATTCAATGCATGCGATGCGGCGTGGGTTGTCCGGTGGAATTCGCAATGGATTACAACCCGACGCAGATAATCCGCATGTGCGAGATCGGCATGGAAGACGAGGTTCTGAAGAGCAGAACCATCTGGATGTGCTCTTCGTGCGTCACATGCACGACGCGTTGCCCGATGGAGATAGACGTCGCGGGCGTAATGGATATCCTGAAAGAGATGGCGGTCGAGCGCGGGATCGAGTGCCCGGAGCCGAACACCAAGCGGTTCCACGACATTTTTATGGGCATTGTGAGAGCGCGCGGCAGGATGAACGAGCCGATGCTGTTCGGCCATTATAAGCTCAGGACGAAGTCTTTTATGGACGACATGGAAATCGGCAAGGAAATGATGAAAAAAATGAAGATCAAGTATTCGCCCAAAGTGAAAGGGCATAAAGAAGTCAGAAAAATCATAGACAAGGCCGGACCGAAAATATGACCGAGACGAAGACTGCGGCAAAGCGGTTCGCGTACTACCCCGGATGTTCGCTGAAATCGTCGGGCGGAGAATACGACCACTCGACCCGCGCCGCGCTGAAGCATATCGGGGTCGAGTTGACGGAGATACCCGACTGGGTGTGTTGCGGGGCTAGTTCCGCTCACAACCTGAGTCATGAGCTTGCGTTGGCTCTGCCGCTAAAGACGCTGATACTCGCGGAGCCTGCCGGGCTTGACGTGCTGGCTCCCTGCGCCGCCTGCTACAACAGATTGAAAGTGGCGGAAACTTCGGTCGCGCAGGATCCCGATGTTAAAAAGCGGATGGAAGAAATTGTCGAAAAGCCCTTCGGCGGCTCGATAAAGACGGTGAACATCCTCGACGCTCTCGAACAAATCGGGCTTGGCGAAACGCGCGCCCGCGTGGTCAAGCCGTTGGCAGGGCTTAAGGCCGTCTGCTATTACGGATGTCTTCTGACAAGGCCGCCTAAGAAACTGACGGGGTCCGACCCGGACAACCCGACGGGGATGGACAATCTTCTGGCTGCGCTTGGGGCGGAGCCGAAATTCTGGTCGTACAAGACGGACTGCTGTGGCGCGGGGCACGCGATGGCAAGGTCGGATGTGGTCAAAACGCTTGTCGGCAAGTTGCGGGAAGCCGCCGAAGAGGCGGGGGCCGAAGCTATCGTCACCGCATGTCCTATGTGCCACGCAAATATTGACATGAGACAGGAAACGGAGCCGGGAAACAGGATGCCGGTGTTTTTCATCACTGAACTGATGGGACTGGCGTTCGGACTGCCGCAGGCTCAAAGCTGGCTGAAAAAGCATCTGGTGGATCCGCTGCCTTTGTTGAAAAAACTGAATCTGCTGTGACATCGCGGCGGCGGCCGCATATCGCCGGAAGGACACCGAACATGACGGAAGAGAACGTCAATCAACAAGAGAGCGAATCGAAAACGGGAAGCGAAAAGATCGGGGCGGTAATGGTTGTCGGCGGCGGCATTGCTGCCATGCAATCTTCGCTCGATCTGGCCGACTGCGGTTTTCAGGTTCACATGGTCACAAATCAGCCCTGCATCGGCGGCAATATGGTGCGGCTTGACAAAGTGTTTCCCACCAACGACTGCTCCATGTGCATAGTGTCTCCCAAGCTGGTCACGGTCGGCAACCATCCGAACATTAACATCGTCACCATGGCGGATGTGCAGAGGATTCAGGGAGAGCCGGGCAGATTCGACGTGTCAGTTAACAAGCGGGCAAGGTTTATCGACGAATCGAAATGCACGGGATGCGCGGAATGCGCGGGCGTGTGCCCAGTTCATATCCCGAATCCGACGAATGAATATCTGAACGAGTTCGGAGCCGCGTTCCGGCTTTACCCGCAGGCTGTTCCGAACTGGTTTGCCATCGAGAGGGAGAGGACGTCTCCGTGCAAGAGCGCCTGCCCGGCCCACATAAGCTGCCAAGGGTATGTGCAGCTCATTGCCGAAGGGCGCTTCAAAGACGCTCTCGAAGTCGTTCGCTCCCGCAACCCGTTCCCGTCGGTGTGCGGGAGAGTGTGTTTCCATCCTTGCGAAGACGAATGCACGCGAAACAAGGTGGACGAAGCGGTCGCTATTAACAATTTAAAAAGATTTATTAGCGACCTTGAGCTTGAGGAAGCCGGAATAGTCGAAAACGCTTCCGGAATAGACCGCGCGGCGGACCCTTCGAGAGAGCCGTGGAAGACGAAGGAAAAAGAGGTCGCGAAGAGAGAAGAAAAAGTGGCGGTGATAGGGGCAGGCCCGGCAGGTTTGACGGCGGCTTACAGGTTGGCGCAGGGCGGATTCCCCGTGACAGTGTTCGAAAAACTGCCTGTGCCGGGCGGAATGCTCGCGGTCGGCATACCTGAATACAGGCTCCCGATGAACATCCTGAAATATGAGATAGGCAGGATAGAGCGGGCGGGAGTCGAGATAAAATTAAACTCTAATATCGAAGGCGCGGACGGGATAGACAAGCTTTTCAGCCAAGGATACAAAGCTGTGTATATCGCCGTTGGAGCGCACAAAGACATGAAACTCGGCGTCAGCGGCGAAGACGCTGCGGGAGTTCTGTCGGGAATCGATTTTCTACGAAAAGCAAAACTCAACGAAGAAACCGGAATCGGAAAAAAGGTTCTCGTGCTGGGCGGCGGGAACGTGGCTATCGACTGCGCGCGCACGGCGATGAGGCTGGGCGCTTCGCAGGTGACGCTGGCTTGCCTCGAATGTAGGGAAGAGATGCCCGCGTGGCAATGGGAGATACACGAGGCAGAGGCAGAAGGCGTGTCGGTGATGAACTCGTGGGGAGTGAAGGCTATTCACGCGTCGGACGGCAGGGTGTCGAAAGTCGAATTCAAGCGCTGCTCTCAGGTGTTCGACGAAAAGGCATGTTTCAATCCGATGTTCGACGACAGCGTCGCAACCAGCGTGGAAGTCGACACGTTCATAATTTCGATAGGCCAGAGGCCGGACGTGAATTTCGGCGGAAACGGTTCAGGAGTCAAAGTCAGCGGGCGGGGAACCGTGGTAGTCAATGAAAAGACGGCGGAGACTGACAGGCCCGGAGTTTTTGCGGGCGGGGATTGCGCGCGCGGCCCGTGGATGGCTATCGGCGCGATCGCGGACGGACAGAACGCGGCTGTTTCAATAATGAGATACCTCAACGGTGAAGACATGTCCGCGCCAAGATATGAAGATGAAATGCCTTCCGCGACGGACGTGGATCAAAAGAAAATCGCCGCCGCCGCCAGAATACCCCGCAATAAACAGGCGGAAGTTGATCCGGAAGTCAGAAGAAAAAGTTTTATCGAGGTGGAAAAAACATATTTGCCGGAACAAGCGGTGGCGGAAGCGAAAAGATGTCTTTCGTGCGGCCCGTGTTCGGACTGTCGAATGTGCGAGATGATATGCCAGCAGAATGCGATAGATTTCAATCAGACCGATGTAGACATGAATCTGGAAGTGGGCGCGGTGATACTCGCTCCGGGGTTTGAAACGTTCAACCCGAAAGGCAGGCTCACCCAATACGGCTACGGGGTTTACGACAATGTGTACACCAGCATCGAGTTCGAGAGGTTTTTGAGCGCCTCCGGGCCGACAGTCGGGCACATTCGCAGGAAGTCAGACAATAAAGCTCCGAAAAATGTGGCTTTCATACAATGCGTCGGCTCTCGAGACGCTACTGTCGGGAACGAATATTGCTCCGGCGTGTGCTGCATGTACACGGCTAAAGAGGCCGTCATAGGCAAAGAACACGAGCCGGATATGGATTGCACAGTGTTCTGCATCGACGTGCGGGCGCAGGGCAAAAACTTTGATCGTTATTATGAAACTGCGAAAAATGTATATGGCGTGAAGTACGTGCGCAGCGCCATCTCCGGTATAAAAGAAATTCAGAAGACCAAGAACTTATTGCTCACATATATGGGGGAAGACGGAAAGCAGGCCACTCAGGAGTTTGAAATGGTCGTGCTGGCGGTAGGCCTTGAGCCGACGAGCACGAACCGGAAAATTGCCGACATATTCGGAGTCAAACTGAACGAATACGGATTCTGCGAAACTGATCCGTTGTGTCCGACCAGCAGCGGAAAAGAAGGCATATATGTCGCCGGAGCGTTTCAGTGTCCGAAGGACATCCCCGACTCGGTGACGCAGGCGAGCGGAGCGGCGTGCGCGGCGATGATAGACTTGGCTGCGGAGCGCGGCACCCGCATTACTCCCGTGCAGTATCCGCCTGAAAGGGATGTCGCGGGCGAAGAGCCTCGCGTGGGCGTTATGATTTGCCGCTGCGGATTCAACATAGGCTCGGTGGTGGACGTTCCGGCTGTAGTCGAATACTGCAAAACGCTGCCGGGAGTGGTTCACGCCGAGGAGAGCCTGTACACATGCTCGCAGGACAATCTGGAACATATCATCGAAGTCGTCAACGAGCATAAACTTAACCGGTTTGTCATCTCCTCATGCACGGTTCAGACGCACCTTCCGCTTTTCCAGCAGACTATGCGGATGGCGGGCTTGAATAAGTATTTGTTCGAATTCGCCAACATTCGCGAGCACGATTCATGGGTTCACAAGGAGAATCCCAAGATCGCCACTGAAAAGGCGAAGGAACTGACAGCCGGAGCGGTGGCGAGAGTCA
>JAKQBV010000192.1 GCA_029573925.1 bacterium | reverse complement strand
CGACTGATATCGCATGGTGAATCGCGGCGTGATAGAAAGTATCGGCGCTTGAGCCATTATTTCCCGCTGCCGCCACGATAACTATGTCTTTTGCGTTCGCGTTCGACAACGCCGCTTTAAGTGTAGAAGCCGCCGGCGATGTCGGGTCTAGGTGCGCGCCGAAAGACATGTTGATTACATCAGCTCCGTGTTGTGTCGCGTATGATATCGCGTTCACAACGCTGAAGATCGGACATGAGCCGGAAGCCCCGCATGCTTTCAATGGCATTACTCTACAGGCGGCGCAAATCCCAGCTATCCCTTGCTCATTGTTGTGTTGCGCTGAAATAATTCCGGCGACCGCAGTGCCATGTCCGTATTCGTCTGAAACATCTTCCGGCGTTCCGGGATTGATGAAATTTCTTCCCGCCGTCAAGCGCCCGGCAAATTCGGGATGTGTTGTGTCCAATCCTGAATCGATGACAGCAATAATCGGAGAAATCAACGGATTTCCGATATTCCATATTTCATTCATTCGAATTTTTTCATAGCCCCAACGATTCAGCGAGGGAGAATCCGTATCGAATACCGGGTCGTTAGGGAGTTCTGACGCGGCCAACATGTAGTTGGGAAAAGATGATTTTATCAAAGGTGACTGCTCTAAAGCGTTTAGAATCTCCTCTACGTTTCCGCCATCCGAAGCCCGGATTTGATATAATCCGAGATCCGCGTTGTAGCCCACGATTCTTCCGCCATTAGTTTCAATCTCGTCGCGAGCGCTTGAATAAGATGTTCCGGGCTTCAAAACGACTAGAGCTTGTCCGCCTACGTAAGCCAATCCTGTCTGTTGGTCTACCTCTAGCGGCGCTTCCTCAAAATATGGATACTCAAAAAACTCGCTTTCGCCGATAGTTACTATATTTCCAGTCGTATCTGACAGGCGTTCGTAAAAAGCCGATACCTTTCCATTAGCTCCGGCTTGAGGATTCAAGCTAAAAACATCCGATACATCAGCAGGCGGTTCAGGCAAAGCTCCGCTTGTTCTCCATGTAACCGGCAAAAACTGAACGAACTCTCCAGCCGCGTCGTATGCGGCCGCCCTGAGAGTCAACCCGGAGCCGGCGTTAATATCTACAGAATCAACATTTTCTCCATTCGCGTTAACTATCCTCATTGAATCTATTTGTGCTTTGACTGCGTCTTCGGGAGAATATAGCGTTAAAACGACAGCCCTTTTTGCGAATATTAAGTAACCGCGCCATGGATCCATTTCCAACGCTTCCACATAACGCCTGTTTTCGTTGTCGTATCCATACACGCTGGAACCGATAGCGTCAGAATCCTTTAACGCAATTCCATTAATTGTCGCAAAACGCGATAAGTTTAGAGGAGTACCGTAAGGATTCCCGATTATATTCCAACCTTTGCTAAGCTGAATTTCATATTTCTCCGACCATTTGTAAGATATATCCAATGACGCGCTGGATTCTATCTCCGAATATATCCAGATGCCTTTCCCGCGGACAGGCGAACTAACACTGCAGGGCACATACGCATTTTCATAAATTGAGTAAATGTTTTTCAGCCCATTTATGTCGCAAATTCTTGAATTGTCTGACAGATTATAAGGGACACTGTACATTTGCCATCCGGGATAAATGTTCAGCGTAGCTTGTTGTGCAGAAGCGTATATTGATACAAGTGAAGACAGACTTAAAACAGATGCGATACTTAAGATAAGTAATTTGTGCTTGCCCATCAATTAAATTGTATATATTAAAATATATACGTCAATATTTATTTATTCTAACCAGATATCATTTTAACAATTTGTATTTACCATGCAAATTTTGTTTTCAATTGCCTTTTATGAAATATTTGTCTTAATTGTCCAAATGAGCGACTTTGACATGACTTTCGGCGATGACGGAAATGCTTGGTAAAAAAGCCGCGTAAAACCTCGTGTTTTTGCCGGCCAAGAAGTAAGACCCCCCATTTTACACAAATATCGCGCAAAACATCCTGAAAATAACTGAAATAATTT